>NZ_RCNW01000210.1:0-24482 GCF_004307605.1 Pseudomonas sp. Sample_24 | reverse complement strand
CTGAGCTGCCTGAGCCTGTTCTGGCACTTCCTGGACGTGGTCTGGATCTGCGTCTTCACCGTTGTCTACCTGATGGGGACCCTGTAATGGCTAATGCACACTCCCATGACAGCCATGATGCTGGCCACGGCAGCGTCAAGTCGTACGCCATCGGCTTCATCCTGTCGGTGATCCTGACCGTCATCCCGTTCGGTCTGGTGATGTACCCGAGCCTGCCGAAGGCCACCACGCTGGCAATCGTTCTGCTGTTCGCAGTGATCCAGGTGATCGTTCACCTGTATTACTTCCTGCACCTGGACCGTTCCATTGCTCAGCGTAACAACGTGATCGCCTTCGTCTTCACGGCGATTGTAATCGTGCTGCTGGTTGGCCTGTCGCTGTGGATCATGTTCAGCATCCACACGTACATGATGGCGAAGTGAGGTAGACCCGATGTCGCTCAAGCACTTTATCCAAATCACCAAACCGGGGATCATTTTCGGTAACGTGCTTTCTGTGGCAGGCGGGTTTTTCCTGGCCTCGAAAGGGCATGTCGATCTGGCCGTGTTTCTGGCAGCCATGATCGGCACGTCCCTGGTCGTCGCCTCCGGTTGCGTCTTCAACAACTGCATCGACCGCGACATCGACATCAAGATGGAACGCACCAAGAACCGGGTGCTGGTCCAGGGCCTCATCTCCCTGAAACTGGCCCTGATCTATGCGACCGTCCTGGGTGTTCTCGGCGTTGCGTTGTTGTACAAGGTGGCCAACCCGTTGGCCGCTCTGTTCGCCGTCATCGGCTTCGTGATCTACGTCGGCTTCTACAGTCTGTACCTCAAGCGCAAGTCGGTTCACGGCACGCTGGTGGGCAGTCTGTCGGGCGCCATGCCGCCGGTGATCGGCTACGTCGCGGTGAGCAACACCTTCGACATGGCCGCGCTGACCCTGCTGGTGATGTTCAGCCTGTGGCAGATGCCGCATTCCTACGCCATCGCGATCTTCCGCTTCAACGATTACCTGGCCGCATCGATTCCGGTGCTGCCCGTGAAGCGCGGGATCGAAGTGGCCAAGAAGCACATCCTGCTCTACATCCTGGCCTTCCTCGTGGCGACCCTGATGCTGACCTTCAGCGGCTACGCCGGCATGAGCTACCTCGCCGTCGCCGCAGCCATGGGCATGTACTGGTTGTACATGGCCTGGACCGGCTACAAGGCAGTGGATGACACGGTCTGGGCACGCAAGCTGTTCGTGTTCTCGATCTTCACCATTACCGCCTTGAGTGTGATGATGTCCCTGGACTTCAAAGTGCCGGCAGAGCTGTTGCTGACGTACGCGCCTTAAGATTCAGATGCTGTAGCGAAAAGCCCCGCCTTCGAGAGAAGAGCGGGGCTTTTTGTTGGGTGCCTTCTACTGGATCGAGTATCGGATACAGCGCGGACCCTGTGGGAGCGGGCTTGCCCGCGATGGCGATGTGTCAGGCGACAAGAATCTTAGCTGTGACGGCCTCTTCGCGGGCAAGCCCGCTCCCTCGCGGAGGGGGGATGGTTATTTGTATGGCTTATCCAACAACCGGAAAAACCGCTCCCGCACTTGCACGTGATCACTGTGCGCCACGTTGAATCGCAGGAACTGATTGGCGTCCGCCGCTTTGCTGAGCAAGGTCCCCGGTGCCAGTACCAGGTCTATTTCCAGACCCTTTCTGGCCAGGCATTCGGCTTTGTATCCCTCTGGCAATCGCGTCCAGATGTACAACCCTTCTCCTGGCAGGGACGACACCGAACACCCGGCTTCAGCCAGCCACGCTGCCACCCGGCTGTTCGATTCATAGAGCCGGTCCACGGTGCGGCGCATGTGTTTGGCATAGCTGCCATCGCTGAGCATGGTGCAAATGATCTGCTCGGCCATTTCCGAGGTCATGCCGCCGCAGGCCATTTTCAGGGTCACCATCCGCGCCGCCAGTTGCGGGGAGAGCACCGCGAAGCTGACGCGGCTGTTGGCGGTCAGGGTCTTGGAGAACCCGGAGACGTAAGACACATTGTCCAGCCCGCTCGCAGCCAGGCGAGGGGTTCGGCGTTGCTGCATGTCGCAGTACAGGTCGTCTTCGAGGATGTGGAAGTTGTAGCGGTGACTCAACTCCAGCAAGCGATAAACCTGCGCCGAGGTGAACGAATGCCCGGTCGGGTTGTGCAGCGCGTTGTTGGTCATGTAGAGCACGGGACGGTGGGCGATCAGCAGTTGCTCCAAGGCGTCCAGGTCCATTCCGTCGCATTCGCGGCGAATGGTGATGACCTTCGCCCCGTGCCAGGCCAGATTGGTGTGCATCGTGAAATAACACGGATCGTCGAGCAGCACCGTGTCGCCGGGTTTGACCAGCAGGCGCATCAGCATGTCGATGGCCTGGACGGTGTTGGCGGTGGTGATGATCTGCTCTACCGGCGCCTCGATGCCCAGGGTCGCCATCTTCACCCGCAGGGCCTGACGCAGTGGCAGGTAACCGCTGGCGTTACCGTATTCACCCATGCGCAGGGTGGTGGCGCGCAGTGTGCCGCGTACGGCTTTGAGCAGTTCTTCGGCAGGCAGCCACGAGGAGGGCAGAAAACCCGCCCCCGGGCGCAGTGCGCCATTGTCCAGCAGCACGGCGCGGCGGACCACGCTGAGGGTGTCCTGAGGCAGCAGGTCCGGCCCGGCGTTGGCCGGGAGGGTGCTGCTGGAACGGTGCACGTAGTGCCCCGAGCCCTGGCGTGAAACCACCAGGCCCTTGGCCCGCAAGCGGTCCAGGGCGTCGACCACCGTGGATTTGCCCACGTGCATCAAGTCTGAGAGTTCGCGAATCGGGGGCAGCCTGGAGCCGTGGGGCAGGCCGCCCTGGCTGATTGCTACGGTCAATTGATCGACGATCTGCTGCACCAGCGGCACACCCTGCTGGAACTCGATGGCGGCGATCACTGCGCGCTGAGCCTGCATTTTACTGGTCTCTCCGGCAGTAAAGTTCGTTTGATTCTATACGAACTTGCTCTGATCAAGACAAGCATCTCTTTCTACTATCGCTTTGGAGTGTTTATGGATTGTCGACCTTTTGCCGGTCGTTCAGTCAACCAGGTTCAAGAGGTGCTGCATGAGTGTAGAAACAACCGCCGTCGTGGCGAAACCGGTGATCAACCTGCGGTTGTTCACCATTCGAATCATCACGGCCGTGGCGTTGTTCGCGGTGCTGGGCAAGGCCAACGTCTGGCTCGATACCGCCACCAACAGCATTCTGGCCCTCGGCTATCGGGCCTTGTTGCTGCTGTTGCCGCTGACCTTGCTGGTGCTCGGTCGCCGTTCCTTGAGCGTTACGTTGCTGTGCGCCGCCGCCGGCCTGGTGCTGCTGGCGGTCACCAGCAACCAGGGCGTTGTCATGTTTGCCGCGGCGTTGTTTGCCTACGGTATCGCGATTGCCGGTTACCTGATCAAGAGCGAAGCGGCACAGACTAAAGAGGGTGCAGCCTACAACCGCGTGGCCATGAACATGGGCAGCCTGTTGGCGGGTCTGATCCTGCTGTCGCCACTGTTGACCCCGGGCATGTTTTTCTTCGGCGCCGCCGCCTTCGTCCTGTTGTGCCTGCCCATCGCCATGGGCGCGACCTTCACCACCGACGCCGCGGTGTCTCGCCCGGCCAGCAAGGACGGCAGCGGTTGGGGCAACAAGCTGCCGTGGGTCATCGCCGGCATCATCATGGGCATCAAGTTGTTTGGGGTGTTCTCGATCCTGCCGCAAGCAATCCTGCTCAAGACCGGCGAACTGCCGACCTGGTACGGCTTGATGCTGATCCTCAACAGCGCCGTGGTGGTGTTCGCGCAAGTACCGGTCATGAAACTGATCGAGAGCACCGGGCGTTTCAAGGTGCTGACGGTGATCGCCATCATCGTCGGCGGTTTTGCGGTGCTGTCTTCGCCTGCCGCATTCCACGTCGAAACCCTGGCCGGCGCACTGGTCTGGGTGGCGTTGTTGTCCATCGCCGAATGCGCGTTCAGTCATCTCGATTACTTCTCGGTCAAGCAGAACAACATGTTCGTCAAGGAAGTGTCGCTGGGCGTCGGTGCGGGTCTGACCGTGTTGATCATGCGGGTCATGCCACCGCCGTACAACGCGTTGGTGCTGGCCGCCATTGGCGCCGCCGGGATCATGGTCTGGTACGGGCTCAACCGTAAATCAATCGCGTCGCTGCATGACTGAGTCATCGCCGTTTCGGTTTTCACTTTGCAAGTCGGGGGTTTTATGAATACGACTTCGTGCGTAGTAGTGGTGGGGTACAACGGCAGTCGGGTTCACGATATCCAGAAGCTGCGCGATTTGTGCAAGTCGCTGTACAACGCGAGGCTGATCCTGCTGGTCGAGCAGATCCAGCCCCAGGACGAACAGGTCGCTGATCACGTTTGCACGACATCGCTGGCCGAGAAAGACGTGTCGGCCTCGCTTGAACTGGTAGTCGGTTGCCTGAATGCCGATCGCTGGAAGCTGATCGGCGTCCTGCCGTTTTCCGATCGCGGCGTGCTGCTCGGTGCGGCGCTGGCCGACCATTTCGGCCTGCCGGGCATTACCCCGGCCGAGGCACGGGCGGGGTTGGACAAACAGATTTTCCGCCAGCTCGAAGCCTGCGCCACGGTGGCACCCGAGGACTATCGGCCGATCGTTTCGACCCGTATCGAAAGCCTGCCGGAGCTGCGCCAGCGGGTGATTGAGCTGGGCGGCAAAGCTTTCATCAAACCCGCCTGCGAAGGCGCCAGCCGAGGCTGCCGGGTTATCCGGCATCCGTCCGAATGCGACGAAGCCTGGCAGGCTCTCAAGCCCTATCGCGAGGGCGGCATCGTGCTCGAAGAGCTGATCCAGAACGCTCGGGAGTACAGCTGGGACTATGTCGCCGGAAGTACCTGGATCACCGAAAAAACCACCACCGATGGTGCCTACCGTGCCGAGATCCAACAAGTGGTGCCTGCGCCGCTGGCGGCCGATGCCCAGGCTCGGCTGATGGCCGCCGGCCGCCACATGGCTGGGCTGGTGTCGCAGGACAACGGAGCCTGGCACAACGAAGTTTTCCACAGGGCCAACCACCGCACCTCGGCCGTGGAAACCAACATGCGCCCCGGCGGCATGCATATCTGGGATCTGGCGCGTAAGGCGTTCATCGACTTCGACCCGTGGGAGCGCTGGGTTCGCTGGGCGGTGGAAGGTCAGGTCGATAGCCATGATCCAGTCGCGCGCGGCTACTGCGGCATCCGCCTGTTGAGAGCGAACACCAGTGGCCTGCTGCGCGATGTTCCGGACGTCCAGGCCCTCGCCCGGGCGCTGAATATCGAGCTGGTGGAAGCCGTGCTGAGCAAGCGCATCGGTGATTCAGTGAGCGCATTGGTGAAGGACAACTTCTCGTTCATCGGCCACATCGTGTTGTTCAACGAGCGGTACGAGCAGCTCAGCCTGGACCTGTCGCGTCTGGCCGAGGCCATTGAATCAAAGGTCGGGATCACCCCTCTGGCAGCACCGGCCAGGGCAGTGGGGTGAGGCGTGGGGCAAGTGGTAGCGATCGATGTTTCATGCAGTATTGATCAAGAGGGTTCAGTAAATGATTCAACACATGACCTGTGATGAGCGCTTCATCGCTCTGGCGCGGGAATTCGACTATGACATCTACGGCGAGAACACCGTTGGCGGTCATTACGCGCCGTTGATTCGTCACCACGACGAACTGTATATCAGCGGTCTGGTGCCGCGCATGAACGGCAAAATGCACTACACGGGGCGGGTCGGGCGCGACCTCGACATGGCGGATGCGCAAGCGGCCGCGAGCATCAGTGCGATCCGCGGATTGGCTTTGATCGTTGATGCCATTGGCTCGCTGGACAAGATCAAGTCGCTGGTTCGGGTAACGGTGTATGTGAGGTGCACGGAGGATTTCGTCGATCTCAGCGATGTCGCCAATGGTGCGTCGGATGTCTTCAGCCACGTGCTGGGTGATGCCGGTAAACATACACGCACCACGGTCGGTGTTTATCAGTTGCCAAAAAATGCAGCGATTGAAGTTGATATGATCGTGGCGTTGAGACCATCGGCGTTATAAGTGAAGTTGTTCGACTTTACACTGTTGAAATGTTCGCCTAAGGTCGGTTGACTCCATTCGGCAGAATAAGTTGGAAACGGAAAAATGAATAACGTTCAGGGTGCGTTTTTTTCATATAAGGACTTTCGCCAGAGTCTGGATCGGCAACCGATAAAACCCCGGGTATGGAAAGGTGCCGAACTTGCCGATATGCGTCAGGCGCTTGAAGCCAGTGACATCGATATTGTTGCGCTGGCCCACGAAAGTCATATCGACGGTTGCCAATTGACACCCGGCATGGCGGTCTCCATGCAATGGCTGGTGCCGGGGTCAACGCTCGACGGCCATTGCCATGCCTGGTGGCATCTGTTCATCATCCAGTCCGGCAGCGGCGCGTTGTCGCTGGGCGAGGCCGAGCAGGTAGACGTTGGCCCAGGCGATGTATTGCTGGTGCCCGCCTGGACGCAGCATGGCTTCGTCAACTCCAGCGCCACCGAGCCGCTGACCATGCTCAACCTCAGCAACATGCCGCAGATGGCGTTGTTGTCCAACCATGCCGACCACGTTGGCCTGATCCCCCGCCAGCTATAATTTCCCGTCTGCTGCACACCAGGGAGTCCGCCTACGCTGACTCCCTTTTTCGTTTTTGCGTACCCCAAAAATGCTTGCTGGCGAATAACACGCCACGAATTTCTGTATCGATAGAAACAGATAATTTCTGTATCTGTTCAGCGCTTAATCAACTTACTACGATCGCTTCAAATGCAACGGATTAATGTGTTTAGTGCAAGGGAGCGTTCCATGGAAAGTACCAGCTTAAAACTGTATCTCGGCGCGGATTATGTCAGTGCTTTTGCAATGTCGGCTTATGTGGCGTTAAAGGAAAAACAACTTTCATTTGATCTGGTGACGGTGGATTTGAAAGCCCGTGATAATTATCAGGATCATTATCGTGATCTTTCGCTGACCTGCAAAATTCCGCTGCTGGTTCACGAAGGTTTTGCGCTGTCGGAATCTTCGGCCATTGCCGAATATCTGGAAGAACTCGCTCCAGGTTCAAAAAGCATTTACCCAAAAGACATCAAGCAGCGTGCCCGTGCCCGTCAGCTGCAGGCCTGGCTGCGCAGTGATCTGCTGGTGGTACGCAAAGAGCGTCCGTTTGACCTGGTGTATTTCGGCAAGAAAGACACGCCACTGTCCGACGAAGCCCGGGCCGCTGCCGAGCGCCTGTTGTTCGTGGCCGACCGTTTGCTGGAGGAGGGGGCCGAGCATCTGTTCGGTGACTGGAGCATCGCCGACACCGACCTGGCAATCATGCTCAACCGCCTGGTCGCCAACGGTGACGAGGTGCCTGCGCGATTGGCGGCGTATGTCCGTCGTCAGTGGGATCGCGACAGCGTTCGCGCATGGATGGACCTGGAGCGCAAAGCGCCGGCCGTCGTGTAGCAATCGTCAGGGCAAACACCAGGAGCGCTGCCATGCAAGGAATGTTGGAGCAGGAAAGATACAAACCCTATAACGCACGCACCATTCGCGACACGCCCTATTGGGACAGGTTGACCCCGGCATTGCAGGAAGCCATGAGCGTCGTGGCGCGGGTCATGCCATTTCGCACCAACGACTATGTACTGGGGACGCTGATCGATTGGGACAACATTCCGGACGATCCGATTTTCCGCATGACATTTCCGCACAAGGACATGTTGCTGCCGGAGGAGTACGCCTCGCTCAAGCAGCTGATCGAGTTGGACGATCCCGCGGCGATCAAGCGTCGTATCGAAGCGATCTGGTTGCGCATGAACCCGCACCCGGCCGGGCAACTGACGCACAACAGCGCGACGCTCGACGGAAAAGTCCTCGCGGGCATTCAGCACAAGTACCGTGAGACCGTGTTGTTTTTCCCCGGTGCCGGTCAGACCTGTCACGCCTACTGTACGTTCTGTTTCCGCTGGGCGCAGTTCATCGGCGAGGAAGAACTCAAGTTCAATGCCCGTGAATCCCAGGAGCTTGTGAGCTATCTGCAGCAACACAGCGAAGTTACCGATGTGCTGATCACCGGGGGTGACCCGATGATCATGAACACCCGTTCGCTGGCCGGTTACATCGAGCCATTGCTGGATTTGCCACACCTGAAGAGCATCCGCATCGGCACCAAATCGGTGGCGTATTGGCCGCAGCGCTTCGTCAGCGACAAGGATGCGCCCGACCTGCTGGAGCTGTTCCGGCGCATCGTGGCGGCGGGGAAAAACCTGTCGATCATGGGGCACTACAACCACCCGGTGGAAATCCGTCAGGACATCGCGCGCCAAGCCGTTGAACGCATTCGCAGCACGGGGGCAACGCTGCGCATGCAGGCGCCGGTTATCCGCCACATCAACGAAAACCCGGCCGATTGGGCGGACCTCTGGACCGAAGGCGTACGACTCGGTGCGGTGCCCTATTACATGTTCGTCGAGCGCGACACCGGCCCCAGCCATTACTTCGCGATGCCGCTGGCCAGGGCCTTCGAGATTTTTCAGGCGGCCTATCGCACGGTCTCCGGACTGGCGCGAACCGTGCGCGGGCCGTCCATGAGCACCTTCTACGGCAAGGTGTTGATCAACGGCATCGAAACCGTCGCCGGCGAAAAAGTCTTCGTGCTGCAGTTCCTGCAGGCGCGCGATCCGCAGTGGGTGTTGCGCACCTTTTATGCGCACTTCGATCCGCACGTGACCTGGTTCGACGACCTGCGTCCGGCGTTTGGCGAGCGGGCGTTTTTCTTTCAGAGCGAAGCCCAGGCAAGCCCCGAATTGATACCGGTCCTGCTGCAAACGGCGTAGGACGATTTACAGGAGATAAGGACATGAGCGGTATCCCGTTTGATCAGCGCGAAGGATGGATCTGGCTCGATGGCGAATTTGTCGAGTGGTCCGAAGCGCGCCTGCATGTACTGACTCACGGCTTGCATTATGCAAGCACGGTGTATGAAGGGGAGCGCGTGTACAACGGAAAAATCTTCAAGCTGCGCGAGCACACCGAACGGCTGTATCGCTCGGCGCAACTGATGGACTTTGCCCTGCCGTTTGAGCCCGCTGAGCTGGAAGCGGCGAGCCACGAACTGCTGCAACGCAACGGTGTGGTCGAAGGTTACCTGCGACCGGTCGCGTGGCGCGGCAGCGAGATGATTTCCACCTCGGCACGTTTCAATCGCGTGCATGTGGCGATCGCTTGCTGGCAATGGCCGAGCTATTTCGACCCGGCGGCACGCATGGCCGGCATTCGCTTGAAAACCGCGATCTGGCGTCGACCGCCACCCAACAGCAGCCCCTTTGAAGCCAAGGCCTCCGGGCACTACCAGATCGCCACGTTGAGCAAGCATGACGCTGAGAACAACGGCTACCACGACGCCTTGATGCTCGACTGGCGCGGGCACGTTGCCGAAGCCACCAGTGCCAATGTGTTTTTCGTCAAGGACCGGACATTGCACACGCCGGTGGCGGACTGTTTCCTCAACGGCATTACACGGCAGACCGTGATCGAACTGGCGAAGGCGCTGGATTATCAAGTGGTCGAACGGACGATCCTGCCGAGCGACCTGGGCGCCTTCGATGAGTGTTTTCTCACCGGCACTGCCGCTGAAATCACCCCGGTGCAATGCATCGACGAGCAGTCCTACCGACCGGGCAATGCCTGCCGCGATTTGATCGCCGCTTACACCTCAACCGTCAACGCCTGAACAACAGCCAGGAACTTCGCCATGTCAGATCAAGGGATAGTCGCGTCTACACCTTATGTTTCACTGGGCCATCGTCATCAACAATTGTCGGCGCAGGGCTGGACGGTGCTCACCCCCGGGGAATTTGCTCACGATGTTGTAGGAACACTGCACGAGTTCGGTCAGGTCATTCCGCAGTTCAACGGTCAGGTCGCCTTCGCCATCACCCGCAAACCAGGGTATGAAGCGTTGCCGTACTCCCAGAGCATGAACGGCATCGGCCCGCACACCGAAGCGCCGGTCTATGGCCCGCCGCCCCGTTATCTGGCGTTGCATTGCCATAAACAGGCCACCTGCGGTGGCGGGCACACGGGGCTGGTGGACGGTTATGAATTTCTCAAGTCCCTCGAGCGCTCCGAACCGCAACTGCGCGAATGGCTCGACGACACGCCCGTGGAGTTTGTCGCCACCGCCAAGCCTGGCGAGCCGGCGCAAACCCGAGTCAGGGAGTACATCCTCACCCCGACCGAAGACGGCGATATTTTTCGCTTCAGCTACAACCAGTTTCACTATGGCGACGTGAACCCTTCGAAGGAAGCGTTACAGCAGTCGCAGGTCGCCAACGGCACGTCGCCACTGGCCAGGTTTGCGGCGCTCGGCGAGGCCTACTTTGTCGAGCACAACACCCCGGTGCTGATTCCCGACGGGTGCCTGCTGATTTGGGATAACTGGCGGATGATTCACGCCCGCAGCCGATACACTGACCCGGCGCGCAACCTCACCCGCTACTGGCTGGCCTGATTTTTCCGTTGCCCTTCATTCTTCAGGCGTACCCCTCGCGGGTGCGCTTCTTACAGGTATTGCGTCATGCAAACAGCAATCGAGATTGCCCAAGTCGATCATCAACTGATCGTTCGGCTCAATCAGGCCTGGACCAAACGCGCCACGGTGTGTGCGCCGGACAAAGCCCAGGTCAACGAAGTGTTCGATCCGTCGCGCCCTGATTATCCAGAATGCATGGTGCCGTTTTTCCATCACCCGGCATTCCAGGCCTTGAGTGATGAACTCAAAAGCAGCGTGGTGACCTGGGGCTGGATCGGCTACAACCTGCGCACCGTGACCGCCGAGGAACACGTGGTGAATCCGGCGCTGAGCGTCATCGCCAATCAGTACCTGGGCAAGGACGACTGGCATTTTCGCGAGGCCATGCAACAGACGCTGATCGACGAGCACTACCACACGCTGATGCACCTGCGCGCTATCGAACGAACAAAACTCGACCGCGCACTGGTTCAGGATCTGGACTTGCCACCGTCAGTCACTTACCTGCGCCTGAAAGCCTTGTGCGAAGAGCTGCCTGAGCAATGGCAACGGGACTTGGCGGCGATCACGTTCGCGGTGGTGGCCGAGATCAGCGTCAATGCCTACCTCGACCTGCTGGCGGATGACCAGACCATCCAGCCACAAAACCGCCGCGTCGCCGAACTGCATAACCGCGACGAATATGCCCACAGCAAGGTGCTGGCCGAGGTGGCCAAGGTCATGTACGCCAATATGCAGCCAGTCCAGCGGGAATTTTTCGCCCGCAACCTGTCGGTGGCGCTGAGTGCTTTTATAGCCCAGGACTACTCGATGTGGGAGGCGATCCTGACGCAATTGGGCGTCGAGGACGCGGCGTTGATCATTGCCGACACCCGCGAGAGCAACAAGAACGCGACGATCATGCGCGACTACAGTGGCCTGCATAAACTGGCCCGCGATCTGGGCATCAGCGAGCAGATCGACTTTGATTTTCGTCCAACCCTCAAAGCTACGGCAGCGGCTTGAATCCGGAGGTGTGCATGTCCGTTCCTGTGTACGAAGTGTTCGCCATCCGCGTCGGCGCCAATGCCCAACGCACCGCCCGAGAGAATTTTCTCTACGACGCCTGCTGCGGCGATCCGAATGCGCCGATGCCGCTGGATTATTACTTCTGGGTCATCCGCAACGAGCAACAGGTGATCGTGGTCGACACCTGTTTCCAGCCGGCCACGGCGGATCGCCGCAATCGCCAGATGTATCGCCTGCCGGAAGAATCCCTGCGCCAACTGGACATCGATCCGGCGCAGGTCGAGCACCTGATCCTCACGCATTTGCATTGGGATCATGCCGGCAATCTGGGGTTGTTTCCGAAAGCCACGGTGCATTTGCAGGAGGCTGAATTGCGCTTCTGCACCGGGCCGAAGATGGCCCATCACACGGTGAACAAAACCTACGAAGTCGAGGACGTGATGTCGGCCCTGCCACCGCTGTTCGAAGGGCGGATGCGTTTGCACAACGGCACGGTTGAAGTCATGCCCGGCGTGACCTTGCACGCCGTGGGTGGCCACACGCCGGGCAGTCAGGTGGTGCGGGTCAATACTGCGCGTGGTTGGATTGTGCTGGCGTCGGATGCCGCGCATCTGTGGGTCAACATTCGCCAACGCAGCCCGTTTCCGATCATCGATGACCTGGCGCAAAGCCTTGAAGCGTTCAGTGAAATCGACCGCCTGGCCGACAGCGAAGACCACGTCATCCCCGGCCACGACCCGCTGATCGCCGAGCGCTTCCCGCACTGGAATGATGACCCGCATATCATCAGCCTGCACCAGACCCCGATCTAAAGCTCACCCCTGACCTGTAGGAGCAAGGCTTGCCCGCGATAGCGGTGTGTCAGACACAGCAATGTTGCATGTGCTGACGCCATCGCCGGTAAGCCGTGCTCCTACAGAGGTTGGATCAGCCCTGAAGTTTGAGCAGGTTCCCCAACGTCCCCAGTGCCTCATCGATCCGCGGCGAATACGGCGTCCCACAGCCAATACGCAGAAAGTTCCTGAACCGCTTGGCGTTGGAAAAGATATCCCCAGGTGAAATCTGGATGCCGACGTCCAGCGCTTCATGAAAAAGCGCCATGGACGAATACTGCACAGGCAATTCCACCCACAGCAACGTGCCACCCTGCGGATTGGTCACTCGGGTACCCTCGGGAAAGTAGCGCAGGATCGCTGCGCTCATTTGCTGGCGCTGTTGGGTCAGGGTTTTTCTCAAACGTCGCAGATAGCGCTCGTAGGAAGGTGTGCCCATGAACGCACTGACCGCCAGCTGTGACAGCTTCTCGCAGCCGCGGGTCTGGGTGTGCTTGAGCATTTCCACGCGGTCGTGCCACTTCCCCGCACTGATCCAGCCCAGGCGCAGGCCCGGGGCCAGGGTTTTGTTCAGCGAAGCGCAATAGATCACATTGTCGCTGCGGTCCCAGTGCTTGAGGGTGGACAGCGGTTGCTCGGTGTCCACCAAGTCACCGTAGGTGTCGTCCTCGATCAGCACCGTATCGTGCTCGGCGCAGAGTTTCACCAGTCGGGCCTTGTGGCTGTCGGGCATGATGCTGCCCAGCGGATTGTGCAGGTTGGGCATGACGATCAGCGCCTTGATCCGCTCCGGCCCTTGCAGCAAATGTTCAAGGGCCGGCAGATGAATTCCCGCATGGGGCGAGGCGGGGACTTCGAGCACCCGCAGGTTCAGGCTTTCGAGAATTTGCAGCAAGCCGTAGAAGGTTGGCGATTCCACGGCCACGGTATCACCGGGGTGGGTCACGGCACGCAGGGCCAGGTTGATCGCTTCGGTGGCGCCGTTGGTGATGACAATGCGTTCGGCTGTCAGATGGGTCTTGGCGGTCAGCATCCGGCGGGCAAGGACGCTGCGCAGCGTACTGTTGCCGCTGGTCGAACCGGTGGTGTCGAGCAGGTGCTGATCCTGGCGCAAAGTCTTGATCATGTTGTCCTGCAAGGTCTTCAACGGATAGAGCTGAGGTGCGCAATAGGCGCTGGCCAGGTTGACCTTGATCGTCGCCCGCTGACTGGCTTTGAGCACCGCTGACACTTGCTCATGGATGCCGACATACACCCCGGTATCCAGTGGCGGGAGCAGGGTGATCGGCGCGGATTGTTTTGGCGTATCCGGCTGGCGAATGTAATTGCCCGAGCGCGGTCGCGCTTCCAGCACGCCATAGTCCTCAAGCTCCCGGCACACCTGCACGGCGGTCGACAGGCTGACGGCGTGTTTTTCCATCATCAGCCGTATCGAAGGCAGGCGCTCGCCGGTTTTCAGGGTGCCGCTACGGATCGCGTCCAGATAATGATTGGCCAGCTGACGGTAGAGAGGGAGCGTGTTCATGATGACCTCGGCAGTCGCACCGCTGAGGTCTTGGGCTGGAAACTGAGTTGACGCTTCCCGCAGACGGACCCGTGGTGCAGAAGGGGGAAGGGAAGTGGTGTTCTGGCGTTGATACTGGAAGAGTAATCGGGGATTCGCCGCAATCGCGGGCAATAAAAAGCCCCGCACGAGGGCGGGGCGCTAAGTGAGTCGCTGAGGTGACGGTGGCGAAGGAGCTGGCTTGTGCTTGAGTGCGCTGCACTCACGAAAATCTGTAAGTGCCGTCAAATTCCGGGGGCCGCTGCGCAGCCCGACGCGAGCCAGCTCGCTCGCCACAAATAATGGGGTATCAGGTTATTGAGCGGTGATGCTATAGCCGTCGAACGCCGTCTGCTGTTGCAGGGCGGTGATGATGTTCTTGCGGTTGACCGCTTGTTCGCTGCCGGCATTGTCCAGGAATGTCTCGTTTTCCAGCTCGGCTTCATCGCCTTCGCCAACAAAGCTGAAACCGAGGAATTCCAGGGCTTCACGGTCGACGCTCAAACGCGAGCGCGGGGTGCGCAGCGGCAGCGTCACACTCATGCCGTCCTTGCTGATGGTGAACACTTCGACTTCTTTCTTGGCCTTGGCAGCCTTGCTCTTGCCACCGCTCGGGTTGCTGATGGCCTGGTGGGTCTGGTTCAGCACTTTCAGCGCCAGGCCGTAGACAATTTCCTGGAACGCCGGGTCATCCTTGAAGCTGGACAGGATGCGGCTGATCGGGAATTTGCTGCTCAGGTCTTCGAGCGCGGCGATGTCGGCGGCTTCGGCGTCCTTGAGCTGCTTGAGCTGGCCCATCAGTTCGTACGCCTTGTCATCGTCGAAGCTGTCGTGGGCCTGACGGATCGCGGCGCGCAGCTCGCGGATCTGGTCGCTTTCGCGGGTGGACTGGAAAGCGTCCAGCACCATCTCGCTGATGGTTTTGGCCTGGGGCACGTGTTGTGAAAGATTGATGGAGTTTTCGTATTCCGCTTTGGACGACAAGGTGACTACGGATTCAGCGGTATTGGAATCGGACATTGAAATTTCACTACTTTTTTCAGCTTGAATAGGGGCGAGAAAGCACGGGGGCTTTTTCAGGTCGCCTAATCTATTGGACCGGGGCGGCGTTGTCACGGAGCAACGGGCGGTTGGTCGTTTTTTTGCCTTGCTGGATAATCGCGATCCCCTGTAGGAGCGAGCCTGCTCGCGATGTGATCGTTCCCACGCTCTGCGTGGGAATGCAGCCCGGGATGTTCCGCGTCCCTGCCAGAGCCGAACGCGGAGCGTCCGTTGAGGCATTCCCACGCGGAGCGTGGGAACGATCAAAATCGCTGGCAAGCCAATTCTCAAGCCTGCCCCGGTGTATTGAGGTTCATCGAACGCACCGCCAACGCAGTCGCTGTCTCTTCATCAATCGGCAACGAAAACCGAAAGGTCGCCCCGCGTCCCGGCACATCGATCAACTGGATATCGCGCCCGTGCAATTGCAGGATGCGATGCACGATTCGCAAACCCAACCCGCCATCACGCCGTGCGCCGCCGATATTGAACGGGCGCAGGAACAACCCGTCGCGCAATTGCGGGGCAATCCCCGGTCCTGTATCGCTGACGGTCACTTCGATAAACGAGCCTAGCGGGCGCAAGCCAAGTTCGATTTCGCCACCTTGTGGGGTATGGCGCAGAGCGTTGTCGAACAGGTTGGTCAGCACCCGTTCGATCAAGCCGAGATCCGCGCACGCCACCGAGACGTTCGGGGCAAAGGTGGCCTTCAATTCGACCTCGCGCGCTTCGGCGGTGAGCTCGAACTTCTGGAAAATGTCCTGGGCCAGATCGGTCAGGGAAAACCGCTCCAGCACCGGCTGCACAAAACCATGTTCCAGCCGCACCAGTTCCAGCAGTGATTGCGCCAGCCCACCGACCTTGCGGCTCTGATCCAGCGCAATGCCCAGATAACGGCGGCGATCGGCGGGGGACAGCGTCGCGTCCTTGAGCGACAGGGTTTCCAGATAGCCGTGCAGTGAGGCCAATGGCGTGCGCAAGTCATGGGAGATATTGGCCACCAGTTCACGGCGCTCCTGATCCTGGCGGGTCAGCGAGCGCCACTGCTCGCCGAGGCGTGCCTGCATCTGCCGGAACGTGGCGTCGAGGATGGCAATTTCATCGTGGCTGGCGGTTTTTTCTACGGTAACGGGCAGGGCCGGGGTGACCGGGACGCCGTCAATGTCGAACTGGCTGACGGTTTCGGTCAAACGGCGCAACGGCCGGGTGATCAGGGCAAACGCGGTGAGACCGGCAATCAGGCACAGCAGCGCGACCAAACCGATGGACAGCAGGGCGGTGTTGAGTGCGGCACTGGTGGCACCGCGTTCGGCCAGCCGATCGTGGTCTTCGCCGAGCAGGACCACGTAGAGGTAACCGGCGGGTTTGCCATCGACCTTCAGGGGCGCGGCGCTGAATACCTTGCGGGTCTCTACACTGCGCGGGTCGTCCCCGGCAATCGGCAGCGGGTCGCCCCGCAGCAGGCGCTGGATCGGTGCCAGATCAACTTTCTCCCGACGAATCCGGCCTTCGGGCGCGGCGCTGCCAACAATCCTGCCTTCGGTATCGAGCAGGTACACCTCGACACTCGGGTTGACCTGCATCAGCTTGCTGAACAGATCGCGCACCGCATTGGGCATCAGTCCCTGGGTGTCCATCAGCACCGTGTCATTGGCGATGTGTTGCGCCAGGTCGCGGGACAAGCCTTGCACCACTTCCTGTTCATGCATCTGGTTGGAGCGCACCTGCATCCACGCGGACGTGCCGCAGCACACCAGCAACAACACGGCGAACACCAGCGACAGGCGCTGTGTGAGCGTCAACCTCATGGCTGCGGTTCCTCCCCGGTGGCGAATTTGTAGCCACGCCCCCATACCGTGAGGATGCGCACCGGTTGCGCCGGGTCAGTCTCGATCTTGGCGCGCAGGCGATTGATGTGGGTGTTGACCGTGTGCTCGTAGCCTTCGTGGCTGTAGCCCCACACGGCATTGAGCAGGTCCATGCGCGAGAACACCTTGCCGGGCTGACGGGCGAAGAAGTACAGCAAGTCGAACTCACGGGGTGTGAGGTCCAGCCGCCGACCGTCCAGCGCCACTTCGCGGGTGATCGGGTCGATGGCCAGGCCGTCGATGTTCAGGCTGCCGGCGTCCATCTTCAGGTTGCGCGCCATCGCATCGACCCGGCGCAACAGGGCTTTGACCCGCGCCACCAGTTCCAGCATGGAAAACGGCTTGGCCAGGTAATCATCGGCACCCAGTTCGAGGCCGAGGATCCGGTGCACTTCGCTGGAGCGAGCGCTGGTGATGATGATTGGCGTGTAGCGGGCCATGGCCCGGGCGCGGCGGCAGATTTCCAGGCCATCGACACCGGGCAGCATCAGGTCGAGGATCAACGCATCCCAGTTGCCTTGCTGCAACAGGCGCATGCCCTCATTGCCATCGGCACTGTGGACCACCTCGAATTGCTCATCACGCAGATGCAGGCAAATGAGGTCGGCGATGTGCGTATCGTCCTCGACCACGAGGACGCGTTTAGTCTGTTCCATCCAGCTCAATCCTTCGGCGCAATGAGCGCATTGTGCGGGTTTTCCAGCGCCCGAGTTATCACGAATTGTTTAACTTACTGTGAGGATTTGGCGATCACCCAAAGCCTAGGCTGTGTTCCATGAAACACCCCTGGTTTTGGGAGACAAGCATGTTTTCACGACGGCAATTTCTTGTAGCGAGCAGCGGGCTCGGGGTCACGGCCCTGGCGATCGGCCTGTTGCCGAAGTTATCCACAGGCTCGGCGTTGATCAGCGAGGTCAACGCGGCCGAGGCGTTCGAAGTGACCCACACTGATAGCGAATGGCACGCGATCCTCAGCGACGAGCAGTACGAAATCCTTCGCGAAGAAGGTACCGAACGCGCCTACAGCAGCCCGCTGAACAACGAACACCGTGACGGTACGTTCACCTGCGCCGGTTGCGATCTGCCGCTGTTTTCCTCGGCCACCAAGTTCGACAGTCGCACCGGTTGGCCGAGCTTCTGGGCACCACTGGACAAGGCTGTGGCCACTCGACAGGACCGCACTTTCGGCATGGTCCGCGAAGAGGTGCATTGCCGACGTTGCGGCGGGCATTTGGGCCATGTCTTCGATGACGGCCCGAAACCGACAGGCCTGCGTTATTGCATGAACGGACTGGCGATGAAGTTCGTGCCCAAAACCGTCTGATTTTTGCCTGCCTGCCCTTTGAATCATTCTGGAGTTGCTTACATGAAAAACCTGCTCACCTGGCGTCGTGCGCTGCTGGCCCTGGCCACCGTTAGCGTTATCGGCCCATGCTCGGCGTTCTCCTTGGGTGGTGCCGAAGAAGCGGTGGTGATTGCGCCGCCAGCGCTCGATGAAGTCACTCAGGCCCGCAGCGCAACCGCGGTGTTCGCCGGCGGTTGTTTCTGGGGCGTGCAAGGGGTGTTTCAACACGTCAAAGGGGTGAAGAATGCGGTTTCCGGTTACGCCGGTGGTGCAGCCGACACGGCGCAGTACGAGCGCGTCAGCGACGGCAATACCGGCCATGCGGAATCTGTCGAAGTGACGTACGACCCGAGCCAGGTCAGTTACGGCACCTTGCTGCACATCTACTTTTCAGTCGCCCACAACCCGACCGAACTCAACCGCCAGGGGCCGGACACCGGGACTCAGTACCGTTCGGCCATCTTCACCAAAAGCGCCGAGCAGCAAAAAATCGCCCAGGCCTACATTGCCCAGCTCGACGCGGCCAAGTCCTTCAACAAACCGATCGTGACCAAGCTGGAAAGCTACAACGGTTTCTACCCGGCCGAAGAAGAGCATCAGGACTTTCTCACCGAGCACCCGACCTATCCTTACATCGTGATCAATGACCTGCCGAAAGTGGCGCAGCTCAAGCAGCTGTTTCCCGAGCGTTATCAGGAAAAACCGGTGCTGGTGAAGGAGGGGAGGTAAGCGTCAGGAGTGCTTGCCCCACTTCTGTACCGCGAATTCGACGAAGCGGCGCAATTTCGGCAAACGGTGGCGATCCTGCGGGTAAACCAGATGCATCGGACGGCTGGGCGGGCAGTAATCCGGCATCAATGCCAGCAGGTTTCCTTGCCGCAGGTCTTCTTCGACCAGCGCGTCGGGCATCATCACGATGCCCATACCCGTCAGCGCCGCCTGATGCAGGCCGGCCGAACTGTTGATCAGCATCGGCCCGCTGACTCCCACGCTGACTTCGCCATCAGGTCCGGCCAGACGCCATTCCTTTTGCACCGACTGCCAGTCATCCCCGGCCGGATAGGCAAACGACAGACAATCGTGCTGTCGCAGGTCTTCAGGTGTTTGCGGTGTGCCCCGGCGGGCCAGATATTGCGGCGAGGCGCACATGGTCAGGGTGTAGTCGATCAGCGGGCGGGCGATCAGGTTTGAGGGTTCCAGTGCGCCGAGTCGAAACGCCACATCCAGGCCGTTCTCCAGAAGGTCCGGACGGCGGTTGGTCAGCACCACATCAAGCTTCACCCGCGGGTTTTGCAGGCTGAACTCACTCAGCGCCGGTGCCAGCCGCTCGGTGCCGAAGGTCAAGGGAGCGGTGATGCGCAAGATGCCGCTCGGTTCGTCGAGGGCCTGTTCTGCAAGCCGCTCGGAATCCGCCACCAGTCCCAACACTTCCAGACAACGCTGGTAATACGCGGCACCGAATTCGGTCAGTCGCTGACGCCGCGTGGTGCGGTGCATCAGGCGCACACCCAGACGCTGTTCCAGTGCCTTGAGGTGATTGCCGACCATGGTCGTGGACATTTCGCACTGAAAAGCCGCGGCGGTCATGCTGCCGGTTTCCACCACTTTCACGTAAACACTCATTGCCTGGAATAAATCCATTATCAAGCTCGGCTTTTAAATGATTGAAGTTTTGAGGCGTTTATCCAGCTCAGGTGGCTAACCATACTGCAAAAACACCGACCCTTGCTGGAGCTTGATGTCATGACCGCCGCTTGCCTGATGAGCACTTACCAACCCTTGGCCCTGAGTTTCAACAAAGGCCTGGGCACACGCCTGTGGGATCAGGCCGGTCGTGAGTATCTGGATGCGGTGGCCGGTGTGGCCGTGACCAACGTTGGCCATTCCCACCCGAAAATCGTTGCCGCCATCAGTGAACAAGCCGGATTGCTGCTGCATACGTCCAACCTCTACAGCATCGACTGGCAACAACGGCTGGCGCAAAAATTGACGCGGCTGGCAGGGATGGACCGGGTGTTCTTCAACAACTCCGGGGCCGAGGCCAACGAGACGGCGCTGAAAATCGCCCGGTTGCATGGTTGGCACAAAGGCATCGAGCAACCGTTGGTGGTGGTCATGGAGAACGCTTTCCATGGTCGAACTCTCGGCACGTTGTCCGCCAGTGATGGCCCGGCCGTGCGTCTGGGCTTCAACAAATTGCCGGGTGATTTTGTCAAGGTGCCGTTCGGCGACCTGCAAGCGCTCGACCAGGTGCAGCAAGCGCATGGCTCGCGGATCGTGGCGATCCTGATGGAGCCGATCCAGGGCGAAAGCGGCGTACAATTGGCGCCGCCCGGTTACCTCAAGGCGCTGCGCGAACGGTGCAACCGGCGTTCATGGTTGCTGATGCTCGACGAAATCCAGACCGGGATCGGTCGTACCGGACAGTGGTTCGCCTTTCAGCACGAAGGCATCGTGCCGGACGTCATGACCCTGGCCAAAGGCCTCGGCAACGGCGTGCCCATCGGTGCCTGTCTGGCCCGTGGCAGGGCCGCAGAGCTCTTTACCCCGGGCAGCCACGGCAGTACGTTCGGCGGCAATCCGCTGGCCTGCCGCGTCGGTTGCACCGTGCTGGATATTGTCGAAGAACAAGGGCTGCTGGAGAACGCCCGGCTTCAAGGGGAGCATTTGCTCGAAAGATTGCGCACAGAATTGGCGGGCCATCCGAACGTCGCGCAGATCCGCGGTCAGGGCCTGATGATCGGCATCGAACTGAAACAACCGATCCGCGACCTGAGCCTGATCGCCGCCCGGGACCACGGCTTGCTGATCAACGTCACACGCGGACAAATCATCCGCCTGCTGCCACCGTTGACCATCGATGAGCGGGAGGTGGAGATGATTGTCAGGGGCGTGAGTCGGGCGATTTCGCAAGTGTTCGAGCGATTTGAGTAATCGTTCAGCGTTGGCTTTGGAGCTTAAAAGATAAGTCGTTTCATCGAACACTTCGGGACTATCCAGAGTTTTCTTGTTCCTCTTCCTACGATTCAGCAACCACTGGAGAACTCGCATCACCCGCTCCTCATTCAGATAGACGCTGAGTATCTAATGCCCTGACAAGAGACGTTTCTGTAGGAGCTGTAGTCCCGTTCCGATTTGGAGAAAGACGCTGAAAGAATGATCAATGCGGGTTTCGAACCGCACTGAGGAAGTCCGTGATTTCAGTCTGAGTGGTCAACTGGATTCGGAAACCGGCAAATCCGTCCAGCAACCGCTGATGCGCCACAAACCCACTGGACCCATCACGTGTTCGATAGCTTGCGGCCCACTCCAGCAACGCCATCGATCGCTCGTCGTCGTTGACTTCGCGCTGGCGGATATTGGCGAGGCAAGCTTCATCTTCAATGCACAACCAGATCAGCGCTGTTGCGCGGTGCAGCAGTTCGCTGATGATCCAGCCATAAACCCCTTCGATCACCCAGCAGGGATCATCGGCGACGATGCGCGCCATGCCCAGGGCTTCGGCGCGGGGGCGGGGGATGCTGTGTTCGTCGGATAGCCAGTGAATCTGATCGAGATCGACCCATGGCACGCACAATTGCTCGGCGAGCCGTTGCGCCAGCCAGCTCTTGCCGGAACCTGAGTTACCGATGATCAGGGTTCGGGTGAGGTCCATGAGCGACACCAAATGAAATGGAAATCAGCCGGTTTTCAATCTTCTGTCTCGGGAGCCACCATGCGTGTCTTTGGGGAGCCATTGGCGTTGTGCTGATAAATTTCCTGCGGCTGTCCTTGTTCATTGAAGAACACCTGGCCGATGCCGGCGCAATTCCACAGTCGTTCACCTGCTTCAGCATGCTCCGGAACGTGCGGCACGATGCGCATGCGCCGACGTTTGGTCAGCCAGTTCAGCGGTGAGCGCGGTGAATACATCCAGCGGTTGAGTCGGTCGAACCATTCCAGCAACGTGGGCGGAAATTCATTCTTGATGCCGCTGCTGGTGATCTGCCAGATACGCGGCCCAGCCTTGCGATGGCGAATCAGCACTTCGTAGACGAAGGAATAATGCACATCGCCCGACAGCACCACGTAATTACCCGGTGTGCGCGAGTGGCGGAAAATGTTCAGGATCACCTGGGCCGCGCCGCGATGGGCCATCCAGTTCTCCGCGTCCACCAACAGCGGATAGCCGAACCAGCTGAACACCCGTTGTACCGTTTCGATCAGTTTCACACCGAACACCGGCGCCGGTGAGACGATGATCGCCGACGGATGATCCAACAGTTCCTGTTGCAATTCGCTGAGGGCTTCCCAGTCGAGCAGGCCCGAGGGTTGCTTGAGGTTCATCTCGCTGCGCCAGCGCCGGGTTCGGGTGTCGAGCACGACCATGGCCGGCGTGGTGGGCAGCACGTAATGCCAATGCTGGAAACGCAACAGTTCATCGATCAACCGGTCCTGGACGTCGCTGTCGAGATAGCGGTCGTGCCCGGTGTCGCTGAATGCACGGGCCTTCTCGACGACATCGACAAAGGCGTCCGGATTGTTGCCCCAGCCCTGGCACAGCATGTAGGCGATCAGCGCATTACCGATGATGCGTCTGGAGAACGGATGGCCGTAGGCCGTTTCTTCCCATTGCGCAGAGAGGTTCCAGTCATCGGTGATGTCGTGGTCGTCGAAAATCATCAGCGTCTGCACGTGCGCCAATGCCCGCGCAACGCGGCCCAGACCAGCCTTGAAACCGTCGATGCGCACCTGTTCCAGCGCATAGCGTTCACGACGTTCCTTGATCAGTTTTGGCGGCTTTGGCGCGATCAGCGACCATGGGGTCGGCGACCAGACCAGCAGGTACATGGCCATGACTTCGGCGAACGTCACCAGATGATTGTCGGCACTGCTGCTGGTGAAAATCGGCTTGCGCGCACCGCCGAAAAAGCGATCGCGCAGGGTTTCGTTGCTCTTGAGTGCCGGCAGCAAGTCGGCGCGGTGGTAGTAGCACGCCGCGTGGCCGTACAGCTCGGCGCTGTCGCTGACCACGGCACCTTGCAGATGCTCGCCGAACAAACCCAAGCGCTCGATAAGGCCATGTATCGCCCGCAGCATCGGCCCGGCGACATCGTCGGCGTACACCTGATCGCCACTCATCATCAGCAGCGCCGGACGATCCTTGGCTTCGTGTGCTTGCGCCAACAGGTTGTCGACGCACAGCAAGCCGTCGGTCGCCGGGTGATGGGGCTTGCGGCAGGAACCGTGCAGCAACTGATCGATGCGCGAGCGCAGGACGAAGTTCGGGCAATCCGCCTCGCTGTAAAGCAAATGCGGCGCCCAATCGGCGATGCCTTTGCCGTCTTCCAGCAGCAGGTCGTATTCGATACGTTGGTCAAAGGGCAGGGCAGCGTCCAATGACACATCGATCAAATGCACGAAGGCGTGCGTGCCCACCGCAATCACCGTGCAGTGCCCGGCGTCGAGACGGATATCGGCAACGCCCTGCAAACGCAAGGTCAGTTCCAGCGCACGGGACCCCACCAGCCACATCACCAGTCGTGTGGGCTCCAGCCGCCGCAGCAGCGGGCCGGCGAGGACCGGGGGCAGGGATTGAGCGTCGGGCAGGGGCAGCGTTGCGGACATCCGGGGTCAAGACTCTTGAGGGCTCAGAGGCGGGCGATGATAGCGCAGGTGGCGGCGGGACAGGCTATTGTGGGTGTCAGAACATCTCGATTGGAAAGGGTCTGCCATGAACAACCGTATCCTGCCGGCACTGGCCATTTTGCTGCTGGTGCAATCCCCGGCCCATGCCATCAACGACAAGTACCGCCAGCAGCTGGAAAAGTCCGGTTGCACCCAGGTGAGCGAGTTGCAGGGCTGCGATATCCACAAGACCAAGGCGGAAAACGCCAAGGCCGGATTCAGCAACCCGGCCGTGCCTGCCGCTGGCGAAAAGACCAAGGAACCGAGCACTGGCACCCAGGAGGAAGCCGCCCCGCCTGTCACCAAATGAAAAGCCATTGTCGTCTGATGAGAAGCGTCTCAACAGGCCTGGTCCTACAGTCCAATCAGCGCAATTCGATGCAACACGCCCATATTGCAGATTGGAGAATAAGAAAAATGGCTAAAGCCGTACGCTTTTACGAAACCGGTGGTCCTGAAGTCCTGCGTTATGAGGACGTTGAAGTCGGCGACCCCGGTCCGGGCCAGGTGCGTCTGCGTCATGTGGCGGTCGGCCTGAACTATGCCGACACCTACTTTCGCAATGGCACTTACCCGATCCCGATGCCCAATGGCATGGGGGTTGAGGC
>NZ_RCNW01000208.1:0-3978 GCF_004307605.1 Pseudomonas sp. Sample_24 | reverse complement strand
AGACGCCACCTGTGTTGCAGGTTTCGGCGGTCTGTCTTCGTAATACTCCAAAACCCATGACAGAAAAAAGCACTTTGACGTTTTTTTGAAGTTTATTTTTCAGAGTGACGAAAAGCGCTTGGCGGACTGCCATCACCCGTTTAAAGTCGGAGATCAACCTGCAACGAATCCCCTCCTGAAATCGCCTTTTGCCCAATGTTTACGGGGTTTTGACCTTTTCAGCGAAACCCGCTCTGACAGTCTTCCCAACCGATCCCGCTTTGCGACGTTTGCGTCATCAGCCAAGGCAGCGCCGTTTTCACGCCATCCTGCTTCACATTGAAATTGATCACGCCATGACGCCACAGCAGCATCAAGGTCAGCACCCGCTGTGCGCTCTGATTGGCCTTGAGTTTGCCTGCGCCGTCCTGGGCATCGATATCCCATAGCGCCACCTGCAAGCCCTGAGCCTTGAAGAAACCTTCGGCATCGGCGCGGCGCTGACCATCGGGCGGGCGAAACAGCGGCACAAAATTTTCCGGCAGCTTGCCTTTGATCAGCTCGACACTGCGCCGCACAGAGTCCTGCCAGTCCTGCCAGTGGCTGTGGGAACGAAACTCCCAGCCTTGCACACCGACGCATTGGGCCGAGTACGTCGATTGCAGGCTGGCGACCGAACGCTCCGTCAGCCGGGCCTGGATGTCCCTGCCGAGCACGAAGAACGTGCCGCTCATGTTGGCCTTGCGCAGGTATTCGCTGACCCAGGCCGTGTTATCCGGTGCTGCATTGGCCGCGCTGTCGAACGTCAGCAAAAACAACCGGTCATGCATTGCCTCGCCGTTGCGCTCAAAGTCACCAAAACGATCGACTTCGCTGCTGGTCTGCGGGAAGAGCGCAGCCTTGCGCAGTTGCTCGTCGAGGTACTGGCCATGGAACGCACGACTCGGTTCCGCCCAACGGGTGTAGTAGCTGTCTTCGCTGATCTGGAACTTGGCGGCTTGTTCACGCAGGGTGGGCATGTCCTCGACCAGGAAACAGAAGGACGCATCCTGATCGCAGCTCTGTTGAGCGAAATTGTAATTGGCAAGCAAGCGCTGCCACAGGCGTTGGCGAACCCGGTTGACCGAGTCCAGATTGATCGTGCGCAAGCCCAAACGCTGGGCCAACGCGGGTTCGTCGAGGGACTCGCTGGCCAGCAGCACACTGGCGAACATGAGGATTTCCGCACGCGAGGCGACATCGAACAATGTCGGGTTGCCGAGTTGTTCCGGCCAGGTGCTGCGATCGAGCGTCGCCACGTCGCCCGGCGCCGCCAGGGCGCCGAAGCTCAAAAGCCAGGCCGAGAGTAGAAAAACAATGCGCAATGGGATGTCTCCATAACAAAACCCGCGCGGCACTATAGCTGATCCGACCGCAACTCCCGCAGCCAAGCCGAACGCCTTGTGCGAGGGAGCTTGCTCCCGCAGCCAAGCCGACTCATTGTGGCGAGGGAGCTTGCTCCCGCAGCCAAGCCGACTCATTGTGGCGAGGGAGCTTGCTCCCGCTGGGCTGCGAAGCAGACCCAACCCGGCGACCTCATTCCGCCAGGCTAAATACGTGCCCCCTCTTGCGACCGCTTCGCGCTCGAGCGCGAGCAAGCTCCCTCGCCACAGAAGCCCATCCTGGCAAACCATCGATCACCTATCACCTTGATAGCTGGAGTCATTGAGGCCAACCCCCTAGAATCGCCGCCACGATTAAAGGAGACGACTTCATGCTGATGGTGATTTCCCCCGCCAAGACCCTCGACTACGAAACACCGCCGGCGACGCAGCGCTTTACCCAGCCGCAGTATCTGGACCACTCCCAGGAACTGATCATGCAACTGCGCGACCTGACGCCGGCGCAGATCAGCGAGTTGATGCACGTCTCCGACAAAATCGGCGGCCTCAACGCTGCGCGCTTCGGCAGCTGGACACCCGCCTTCACTCCGGATAACGCCAAGCAGGCGCTACTGGCGTTCAAGGGCGATGTGTACACCGGGCTGAATGCGCAAACCTTCAGCGAAGCCGATTTCGATTACGCCCAGCAGCACCTGCGCATGCTATCGGGCTTGTACGGCCTGCTGCGCCCACTGGATTTGATGCAACCGTATCGGCTGGAAATGGGCACCAAACTGGCCAATGCCCGTGGCAAGGACCTGTACGCCTTCTGGGGCACGCGGATCAGCGAATGGTTGAACGAAGCCCTGGCCGATCAAGGTGACGACGTATTGCTCAACCTCGCGTCCAACGAGTATTTCTCGGCAGTCAAACGCAGCGCCTTGAACGCGCGCATTATCAATACCGAGTTCAAGGACCTCAAGAACGGTCAGTACAAGATCATCAGCTTCTATGCGAAAAAGGCCCGAGGCATGATGAGTCGCTTCGTTATCGAAAAACGCATCGACGACCCGGCAGCGCTCAAAAACTTTGATGTGCAGGGCTATCGTTACAGCGCCGAGCAGTCAAAACCGGACAGTCTGGTGTTCCTGCGCGACCACGCACCAGAGTGATGCGCAAGCACCGCGCAGGAAGGGTCAACCCCCCTCCTGCGCCGTCACTGATCGTCCGACAATCTCCCCGCCAGCTCGCCAGTCAATTGGCGCCAAAAAACCATCGATCATTTTTCTAACTTTAGTTTCACTCGACTTCAATCATTTTTTTACGTAGTGGCACTGACTTTTTTTAACAGTAGTGGCACAAAAATATCCCCTCCGACGATCCGCCTATATATAAAGGGCGAAACGGCAAGTGCTATCAAAATGAAAGCAGTGCCATCTTTCTCAATATTTCAAAAAATTTCAGATTTCGCGATGGGCGGGCTGGAACTATGTCCAAATGCACCGCTCATACCACCGGTAACGATTCTCGCCGAGACTGTACGAGATAACTTACGCAGAGAAGTGATTCATGTAGCGAAGTTGTAATACAAACTTTCGCCAACTAATCCCTGATTTGGGCAACATCAAGCGGACAGGAGATAACGCATTAACACTATCCCCTACAAGGCCAAGGCCGCGCCCCTATAAACGTGCTCACCCGAGCACCCAACCGCTTGATCCACGGGCTATCCGCCTGAGATCGAGCGCGCAGCACCCGTGCACGAACACCCTCTGAACAGGGGGGTTGGCTGCATAACAGGGCAAGTCATAACAACAAGGCCTAGTTGCGCACACCTTGAGTGCACTTATTTAGACACTCGGAACTTTTATGCCAGCACACGGCACAGCTGCGCCTGTAAGCCGCACTTCCGAGTGCACTATGACCGCTGAAAACATTAACTCCGGCCATCTAATGGCTTGGTAAAACACAAGCTTGATAACGAGGTAATTTCGATGCGCATCAGCATATTTGGTTTGGGTTACGTTGGCGCAGTGTGTGCCGGTTGCCTGTCTGCACGGGGTCATGACGTCGTTGGCGTCGATGTTGCCAAAGACAAGATCGATATGATCAACGCGGGCAAATCGCCAATCGTTGAACCAGGCCTGGGTGAACTTCTGGCGCAAGGTATCCAGACCGGTCGCCTGCGTGGCACCACCAATTTCGCCGAGGCGATTCGCGACACCGACCTGTCGATGATCTGCGTCGGCACGCCGAGCAAGAAGAACGGCGACCTGGAGCTGAACTACATCGAAGCCGTGTGCCGCGAGATCGGTTTTGTCCTGCGTGACAAGTCCACCCGCCACACCATCGTGGTGCGCAGCACCGTGTTGCCGGGCACCGTGGCCAACGTGGTCATCCCGATTCTCGAAGACTGCTCCGGCAAGAAGGCCGGCGTTGATTTCGGCGTGGCCGTGAACCCTGAGTTCCTGCGTGAAAGCACCGCGATTGCCGACTACGACCAGCCGCCGATGACCGTGATCGGTGAGTTCGACAAAGCATCGGGCGACGTTCTGCAATCGCTGTACGAAGAACTCGACGCGCCGATCATCCGCAAGGACATCGCCGTTGCCGAGATGATCAAGTACACCTGCAACGT
>NZ_RCNW01000318.1:0-3987 GCF_004307605.1 Pseudomonas sp. Sample_24 | reverse complement strand
CGCACGCCTTCGGACAGGCTCACTTCAAAGGCGCGGTTGACGCTTTCCTTGACCATCATCGCAATCGGCAACGACTTCTTGGCGATCAATGCCGCGACTTTCAGCGCTTCGTCCAGCAGCTCATCGCTCGGCACGATGCGCGCCACGATGCCGCAACGTTCTGCTTCCACCGCATCGATCAAACGCCCGCTCAGGCACATTTCCATGGCCTTGGCCTTGCCCACGGCGCGGGTCAGACGTTGGGTGCCGCCCATACCTGGCAATACGCCGAGGTTGATTTCCGGCTGACCGAATTTGGCGTTGTCGCCGGCCAGAATGAAATCGCACATCAGCGCCAGTTCACAGCCACCGCCCAAGGCGAAACCATTCACCGCAGCGATGATCGGCTTGCGCCGGTTGGCCACGCGGTCGCTGTCGCTGAACAGGTCGTCAAGGTAGATCTGCGGGTAGGTCAGCTCAGCCATTTCCTTGATGTCGGCACCGGCAGCAAAAGCCTTTTTTGAGCCGGCCAGCACGATGCAACCGATGTTCGAATCGGCCTCCAGGCCATCGAGGGCATGGTTCAGCTCGCTGACGATCTGCGCATTCAAGGCGTTCAGCGCTTGCGGGCGGTTGAGGGTGATCAGGCCGACGCGGCCATGGGTTTCCAGCAAAATGGTTTCGTAGCTCACGGAGTGGTTCCTTCTTTCAAAGATTGCGCGAAATGACCATGCGCTGAATATCGCTGGTGCCTTCGTAGATCTGACACACCCGCACGTCGCGATAGATCCGCTCCAGCGGGAAGTCGTTCAAATAACCGTAACCGCCCAGGGTTTGCAACGCCGAGGAGCAGACTTTCTCGGCCATTTCCGAGGCGAACAACTTGGCCATCGACGCTTCGACCAGCGCCGGTTTGCCGCTGTCACGCAGGGCAGCGGCGTAATGCACCATTTGCCGCGCTACAGCGATCTGGGTCGCCATGTCCGCCAGGCGGAACGCGACAGCCTGGTGTTCGATGATCGGTTTGCCGAAACTCTCGCGCTCACGGGCGTAATCGCGGGCCGCTTCGAATGCGGCGCGGGCCATGCCCACTGATTGCGAGGCGATACCGACGCGTCCGCCTTCGAGGTTGGCCAAGGCGATCCTGTAGCCCTCGCCCTCTTCACCCAGGCGGTTGGCCAGCGGGACTTTTACGTCTTCGAAGAGAATCTGGCAGGTGTCCGACGCATGCTGGCCGAGCTTGTCCTCGACCCGCGCGACTTTGTAGCCCGGCGAATCGGTGGGCACGATGAATGCGCTGATGCCGCGCTTGCCGGCTGCAGGATCAGTCACCGCAAACACAATCACCACGCCTGCGTTCTGCCCGGAGGTGATGAACTGTTTACAGCCGTTAAGCACGTAGTGATCGCCGTTCAATTTGGCGCGGGTTTTCAAGCCGCTGGCGTCTGAGCCGGCCTGGGGTTCGGTCAGTGCAAACGCGCCAAGCATTGCGCCGCTGGCCAACGGCTTGAGGAAGCGTTCTTTCTGTTCATCGTTGCCGTAATGCAGGATCGGCACGCAACCGACCGAGTTGTGCACGCTCATGATGGTCGAGCAGGCACCGTCGCCGGCGGCGATTTCTTCCAGGGCCATGGCGTAGGCCAGGTAACCGGTGTCGCAACCGCCCCACTGCTCCGGCACCAGCATGCCGAAGAAGCCCAGTTCGGCCATCTCGCCGATGGCTTCCTTGGGGAAACGGTGCTCACGGTCCCACTCGGCGGCGAACGGTTTCAGCCGTTCCTCGGCGAATTGCTGGGCCATGTCGCGAATTTGTTGTTGGTCGTCATTGGGAATCATGATGAATCCTTGATTTGAGCCTGAATGCACCCTGCTCTTGTAGGAGCATGGCTTGCCCGCGATGGCGTCCTTGAGATCGCTATCGCGGGCAAGCCATGCTCCTACAGGGGCGGCGTTAGTACAGGCATTCCACAGCCATTGCCGTGGCTTCGCCGCCGCCGATGCAGATGGCCGCAACGCCACGCTTCAGGCCTTTCTGGCGCAGGGCCGAAAGCAACGTCACCAGAATGCGCGCGCCGGACGCACCGATCGGGTGGCCCAAAGCACAAGCGCCGCCGTGCACGTTGAGTTTCTCGTGGGGGATTTCCAGATGGGTCATTGCGGCCATGCCGACGACGGCGAAGGCTTCGTTGACTTCCACCAAGTCCACTTCATTGAGCGACCAGCCGGTCTTCTTGATCAGTTTCTTGATGGCGCCAATCGGTGCCACCGGGAACAGGCCCGGCGTGTCGGCAAACGCCGCGTGACCGTGGATCACCGCCAACGGTTTCAAACCACGCTTGTCAGCTTCGGAACGGCGCATCAGCACCAGCGCCGCCGCACCGTCGGAGATCGAACTGGAGTTCGCCGCCGTGACCGTACCACCGTCCCGGAACGCCGGTTTGAGCGAGGCGATCTTGTCCAGCTTGGCCTTCGGTGGTTGCTCGTCATTGCTGATCGTCACCTGTTCTTTGCCCACCATGACGGTCAGCGGAACGATTTCGTCCTTGAAGCTGCCGTCCTTGATCGCCTGTTGCGCACGAGTGGTCGAGGCAATGGCGAAGGCGTCCTGGGCTTCACGGCTGAAGCCGTTGGTTTCGGCGCAGTCTTCGGCAAAAGTGCCCATCAGGCGGCCCTTGTCATAGGCGTCTTCCAGGCCGTCGAGGAACATCGAGTCCTGCACCTTGCCATGGCCCATGCGATAGCCGCTGCGGGCACGGTCCAGCAGGTACGGCGCATTGGACATGCTTTCCATGCCCCCGGCGATGACCACTTCGGCGCTGCCGGCGACCAGCATGTCGTGAGCGAGGATGGCCGCTTCCATACCCGAGCCGCACATTTTGTTGAGGGTGGTGCAGCGAGTGGATTTATCCAGCCCGGCGCCCAGCGCCGCCTGGCGTGCCGGGGCCTGGCCGAGACCGGCTGGCAGTACGCAGCCGAATAAAACTTCATCGACGGCATCGCTGGCGACACCGGCGCGCTCCACGGCGGCTTTGATCGCGGCCGCGCCGAGTTGCGGCGCGGTCAGGCTTTTCAGTTCGCCCTGAAAGCCACCCATCGGGGTGCGGACAGCGCTGACGATGACGATTGGATCGTTGGAAAGGCTCATGACAAATCCTCCTTATTTCGCGGCCATGCGCAAGGCACCGTCGAGACGGATCACCTCGCCATTGAGCATGCTGTTTTCAATGATATGCCGGACCAGTGATGCATACTCGGCAGGTTTGCCCAGGCGCGGCGGGAACGGCACGCCAGCCGCTAGGGAATCGCGCACTTCCTGGGTCATGCCGGCCATCATCGGCGTCTCGAAAATGCCCGGGGCGATGGTCATCACCCGGATGCCGAAGCGCGCCAGCTCCCGTGCGGCCGGCAAGGTCAGGCTGACAATCGCCCCCTTGGATGCCGAGTACGCCGCCTGACCGATCTGGCCGTCGAATGCTGCAGCAGACGCCGTGTTGATGATCACGCCACGCTCGCCATCGGCGTCCGCTTCGGTTTCGGCAATCGCCGCCGAGGCCAGGCGCAGCATGTTGAAGCTGCCGATCAGGTTGACGTTGATCACCTGGCTGAAACTGGACAACGCGTGCGGACCGTTTTTGCCGAGGATCTTCTCGCCACGCACGATGCCGGCGCAGTTGACCAGACCGTTGAGGCCGCCGAAGGTTTTGACCGTGGCCTGCACCGCCGCTTCAGCCGCTGCTTCGTTGCTGATGTCCGCGACCACGCTTTGCGCGCCCAGGCGCTGGGCCTGCGCCGCGACAGCTTCGGCGTTCATGTCCACCAGCATCACCTTGGCGCCGGCGGCGACCAGCATTTCAGCGGTGGCGGCACCGAGGCCGGACGCGCCGCCAGTGACGAGAAAAACCTTGTTTTGGATCTGCATCATTGTTTCCTTGGATTCAAGCTGAAACGTTCTTCGCCGCGGCCTCTTGAGCCTTGGCGATTTCCTGGTTGCGCAAGATAAAGCGCTGC
>NZ_RCNW01000205.1:0-4033 GCF_004307605.1 Pseudomonas sp. Sample_24 | reverse complement strand
TGACAGAAGTGCGCCATTCGGTTTGTCGGATTTGCTATCGGAGCATTATTCGATCGTACTGCGCTCAGCGCCCGAAGACGGCAATGTTGATCTTTTTTGCGGAGATATCATCAGGCGCATCGAGTAGTTTAGAGTGATTTTTATCCGTGGTTGATTTTGCATTCAAAAATGCAGGGTGCTCTCGGGCACCCATTCTAGCTTGACCTTGCTGAATGTTTCTAATGCGCCTACCGTCCCTTAAGGAAAGTGTTATGCTTTAATTGGTGACAATAAAAAGTATCCTTTCCGCGGATCACGATGGAGTGTGTTTTTGTGGCTCGTAAACATATACTCCTATGTTTTTAATGGGGTGAAAGAGTGGCGGTAATTTATTGTGAAGTCGTCCTAATGAGCCCGCTTACTACACCTGAATTCGCTACTAAGAAATTTGAAAGTGTGCTTGAAATTCACTGTTCAAGTAGTTAAGTGCGCGCCTGATAATCTCAGGCTGATGCTATGCCATTTTCGATGTTCATAACGCTGTCGGGTTGGTTTAAACCCATAGCGTTCAATTGTGATTGCACGATGCTGCTGTATTTGCTCCGTCCTCACACCAAAATTTAAGGCAATCGTTTACCATGATCCCGATAATGGTACGGCACGTGAATTTAGAAGGAGTTGCGCGGCCCCCTGGCGTGCACATTATCTGAATGGATATCGCTTTTCCGTAGCGCTCAAAGCAGCAGGTTGCCTAGAATGTGCTTCAGCACTTGCTCAGCGTAACTCCTTTACTTGCCAATTTCTTTTTTAATCGTCCTCAATGAGCTCGTTGTACTGCTAAGTCAGCATCTATTTTCAAATAAAATGGCCGTGTGAATAGTTTGTATGCGATCCATGAACACCGCATCCCGCAGCGATGTGGCACATAAACAGTAAACTTTCTATTTCGCCGGCATAAGAAACCCAAAATTTAGCCATTTTAGTGGCACAAAAATGCCACATTTTTGCTATTTCAGTGGCACATAAATGCCAAGACCGAATATTTCAGGGGGCACAAAAAACCGGCTATTTCTATGGCATATAAATGCCATAGAAATACAATTGAAATGCCATTTATAAGCCACTTATATGCCACATAAATGCAGAAATCTGCCCTGACTGTGCTCATCTGAGCCATTTTGGCCTTGTATCAGGGGTAGGACGTTTTTTGTATCGGGGGTAGGACTTTCTGTTTTTACAGGGGGTTGAAGGCCCAAAAAACGTCCCGAATCTATTACGTGTAAGGTGGATTTGGCGATACAACAAAGGACCTCGCAGTCTTGTTAGGGTACGATCCTTCACCCCGCGATAGGATTCAGGTTTAACGGAGTATCTCTGGCGAGCAGTTCCACGGCAGCAGCGCTTCATAGTCCGCCACCGACTGCGCGTGTGGTATCTGCTCCAGTACGTGGCGTAGCCACGTATAAGGCTCTTGCCCGTTGACCTTGGCGGTCTCCACCAGGCTGTAGATCTGAGCACTGGAGGTAGCGCCTTTGGGCGTGTCGCTGAACAGCCACGCCTTACGACCGATAACGAACGGTTTTATCGCCCTTTCGGCCGCATTGTTGTCGATAGGTAAAAAACCGGCTTCTACATAACGCTCCAGCCGGCCCCAGTTGCCGGCCAGATAATTAATGGCCTTACCCAGCACACTTTGTGGCGTGACTTGGGGCTGCGTTTTCTCCAACCAGCTTTTCAACTGAGCCAGGATCGGTACGCTCTTTTTGCTGACGGCCGATTAAACGCTGTTCATCATCACTGTCCTTGAGCTCGCGCTCGATGCCATACAGCTTGTTGATCATTGTTAACGCGATATCGGCACGTCCCGTCTACCCTTCGGCTGCACTTTCTGAGCCTCGACAAACTTGCGGCGCGCATGGGCCATGCAGGCCAGCCGTTCAACCCCCGGTTGCAACGCCAAGGCGTTATACCCCGCGTAATCATCGGTCATCACATAGCCGCGATAATTTTCCAGCAGACGCAACGGAACCTCCTGCACACGGCTGGACGTGTAGTCGAACAACACGACCTTACGATCTGGCGGGCCGCTGGCTTGTACCCACATCCAGGATTGGCTGGTCGGGTCTCGACCTGGCTCTTTCAATACTTGAACACGGGTTTCCATCGCAGTGGATCACCGGGCTTTCCAGTAATCGGTCGCGCATTAAGTTGAGCAGTGGCTGAAAGTGTTCGCTGCACTGCATCACCCAGCGCGCCAGTGTTTGCCTTGGTATATCGATACCGTGTCGACTTAACACCGTCTCGAAACGATGCAGCGGCAAGCCATCGACGTACTTGGTGGTCAGCAACATGGCCAGAACGCTTGGGCTGGCCATGCTCTTTTCGATCAGTTGAGCCGGTTTGTCGGCGGTGACCGGTGCCGTTTCGCAGCCACGGCAACCGTAAACCTTGCGTATGTGTTTGATGACACGGATCTGCATCGGCACGATATCCAGCTGTTCGCTGATTTCTTCGTTGATCACGTGCTTGCGGCAACCGCAGGCACAGGTCAGTTCGTGCTCGGGCAGTTCGTGGATGACCTCGACACGCGGCAGCTCAGCCGACAATGCCTTACGTTTTCCTCGGCGCGGCACCGGGGAAACGACTTCTTCTTCAGCATCACCGATCAATGGCATCGGCTCGCTTTCAGGCTCATTGAACAGTGCAAGTTGCGGCGTGTTGGGCTTTGCCGTCTGCTCGGACTTACGCCCGAACAAGCGGTCGCGCAACAGCTTGATCTGTCCTTTCAGGTCGACGATGTGCGCTTGATAAGCCTGGGCAACTTCTTCCTGGCGATTGAGTGCCTCAAGTAGCATCTGCTTGAGCAAAACGGGGTCATCAGGAAGATCGTCGGGCAGAGAAATCATGGCCCGGATTATACCGGGTCAGGCTACGTAACGTGGAGTCAAAACCTGTTGAGGACGGTTGCGCCACAGGTCAAAACCGTCGAGCAGCCAGTTCAGTTCCTGGACGGTCAGAACGATCACTTCATCGCAGAGATCAGGCGTTGTTTTGAATCGCTCGGACTCCAAGCGCTTAAGCCAGAGGCAGAAGCCGTTACGCTCCCAGTACAAAATCTTCACGCGGTTACGGGGCTTGTTGAGGAAAACGAAGAGCACGGGATCGAACACCGCCACTTTTATGTCCAGTTCGACCAGAGCAGCGAGGCCATCAATGGACTTTCTGAAGTCCACGGGCTTAGGGTAAAGATAGACTTTTTCGACTTTGAGGTCGGGTCGCATCATGGCGAACTGGCTCCTGAGGGAATCGGGAGCACAGCATCTGGTATCAGCTAAGCGCTTTGAATGTGGGGTTTATGGATCGCTTACAATAGTTTTGGCAGCAAAGGAGTATGTATCAGGTGGCGCCAATCAAAAAAAGGTTTCGTAGTGCGCTAATAGCGGCCATTGACTTTTTGTCAGTGATCTAATAATATCTCGGCAGTTGGGCTGGAGCTATCCAGGAGAGTTCTTTTAAAAAGATTTAATTGTTTCTGGAAGTTGCTATTTACATCGTCTTTATAGTCGTGTGCCATAGGCGTTACAAGCGGTTTTATCGATTTCATTGGCGGAATGCTTCTAAAGCTCGAAACAGGGTGACAGTCCAAGCAAGCTGGTGAGGCATTTTGTTAATGAAATTAGATTTGATGATAAAAACTATATCCCTGATGCTGTACATTTTTACCTGATGTTCGCTTGATCTGTGATTTTTTGAGAAGGCTAATGGTCACGGTTTAACGAAAGGTAGATATATGAGTGCACGCTTTAGTTAGTGATATTTAAATTTCTGTCGCTTTTATGGTTGTTATATTTTGTATTTTTGGTGGTTGTTTCGACGAGGGCGCATCCCGAAAAAAGTTAAACGTGTCGTTCGAAGCTTTTAGCATCCTATTCAGTTACCAGTTATGAGTGTTAGGCAGCTCACGCGCCGAGATTTTTGGGTGAGGTAAAACGTCAGGTTACGCTGTCTTTCAGTATCTATAAGAAAAATGTTTCACTTATTTTGCATGCAGCTC
>NZ_RCNW01000080.1:0-34742 GCF_004307605.1 Pseudomonas sp. Sample_24 | reverse complement strand
GGAACAACTGGGTGTCTTTAAGCTGCATGTCGGCTTTCCTTAACAGCACCGCGGCAGGCGCGGAGCAAATTATGATTGTAGAAAGGCGCCTCGGTAGGCTGCCGTCAGGGAAATCATTCACCGGGCTGAAGCACAAAATAGCGCACGGAATGAACGCGTGCGGTTCAGCACCCAGACAAGAGCGTTTGAAATCTCAAACGAATCCTAGGATCAAAGGGGGTAAAGGACAATAGGGCGTTCGAAAAAAAGAACGAAAAGGTCTTTTTTACTCAATTTTTCTGATCAACGTAGCAAACGCAGCTTACGCTTTGGAAAAACGCAGGCGATTCAGCAGCATGGACGCCCGCAGTGCATATGAGTATCATGGCGCCCGCATCGCACCAGTAGCTCAGCTGGATAGAGTACTGCCCTCCGAAGGCAGGGGTCGTGGGTTCGAATCCCGCCTGGTGCACCATACGCTGTAAACAGAAAGCCTCAGGCCCTTTGGGACTGGGGCTTTTTTGTTGCCACAAAAAAACCGCCGAAGCGGTTTTTTCTCACTCTGTCGTCCAGTCAAACTCGTCGTACTCATCATCCTCGTCGTCCTCGAAGCATTCCTCTTCGAGATCGTCTTCTTCAGCAACGGCTTCTTCCGGCTGATTGAGCAGAAAATCCTTACGACTTTCGGTCACTGCTCGCCGCAGTTCCTCGCCCTTTTCTGGGCAGTTGAGCATTTGGGCGATGCGGTCGATTTTTTTTGTCACGGCATCCTCCAACGCATCGACTATGGCCCGATAGTGCGCGCTTTCGGGCCTTTATGCCAAATTGTCGAGCGTGTTAACCGATCGGTTTTCCTGCAATTCCTGAGTCGGGGCGCAAAAATCTTCAGCGATGGTAACGCCGCACCACGCTGCTGTTTTTCAGCACATGGCCTTTGATTTTTTCCAGGAACTGCGTGCGGGTCAGGCCGGCGGGCAGTGCATCCGGGGCCAGGTCCAGGGCGTAGAGCTGGATGATGTAATGGTGCGCGCTGTCGCCCACCGGCGGGCATGGGCCGATGTAACCGGTGGTGCCTTTGCTGTTGGTGCCGCCCACGCCTTCAAGCGCGGATTTGGCGCCGACGCCGGACGCAATCTGATGCGTGCTGGCCTTGATGCCGTAATGCAGCCAGTGATCGACGCCCTGCCCTTTTTGGCCATCCGGGTCGTGCATGACAATGGCGTAGCTGAGGGTGCCGGCCGGGCCGGCGTTCCAGGCCAATGCCGGTGAAACGTTATGCCCGCCACAGCCCGGCGCATCGCTGGCGGCGGCCGATGTGAACAAGCGGTCGTCCGATACACCCGGGATGTTCAGGGTGAAACGCTCCTGGGCGGCGTGTGCCGGAAGTTGCACGCAAAAAACCACGGCTACGGCCGCGAGCCAAGGTTTCAGAGAGGTCAATCGGGGCATTCCGGAGCACCTTGTGCGTGTTGGGCCGTCGTCGGCGTGCAAACTATAGCCGGACCGTTCACGCGGTGGCAGTGCCAATTGGATGAACCTCGCAACAGGCACCAGACTCTTTAGAGAAACGCCTGTCTGGAGAGCGATCATGACCCTGCATCGCGTTGCCCGTTTTACCGACGTCCCTGAAAACCAAGGTCTGGAAGTGCAGATCGAGCAGCGCAAGATCCTGTTACTGAAGGTGGGCGATCAATTGCGTGCTTATCAGGGTGAGTGCCCCCACGCCGGAGCGCCACTCGCCGAGGGTACACTGTGCAATGGGCGCCTGACTTGCCCGTGGCACAAGGCACAGTTTCGCATCGAAGATGGCGGGTTGTGTGAGCCACCCGCACTGGACAGCCTCAAGCGTTATCCGCTCGAAGTGCGTGATGGTGAGGTCTGGGTAGACGATCAACCGCTACAGGATGCCCATACCCCGCCCGCCGATGACGCGCGTACTTTCGTGATTGTCGGTGCCGGCGCCGCAGGTACGGCGGCGGCATCGGCCTTGAGGGAATTGGGTTTCGGCGGCCGAGTGCTGTTGATCGACCGCGAAGCCGGCGCCGGATACGACCGTACGGTGCTGAGCAAATTCGTGATTGCCGGCGAAACGCCTCCGGAAGAAATCCCTGCGTTGCGTGATGACGACTTCTATCGCGAGCAACGCATCGAGCGCATCAATGCCGAAGTAACGAGCCTCGATTGCGCCAACCACACGTTGCAACTGAGCGACGGCCAGTCGCTGCAGTATGACGCCGCCCTGCTGGCAACCGGCGGCGCACCGAAACAATTGGAGCTGCCCGGCGCCGACCTGCCACAAGTATTCGTTTTGCGCTCAAGAGCCCATGCACAACAGATTCTGGAAAGTGCCAGACCCGGTCAGCATGCAGTGATCATCGGCGACAGTTTTATCGCCATGGAGTCCGCTTCAGCCCTGCGCCAGTTCGGGCTCGAGGTTACCGTCCTTGCGCGTCAACCGGTGCCATTCGCAAAACAGTTCGGCGAGACCGTCGGCAAAGCGATTCTTGCCCTGCACCAGGCCAATGGCGTGGTGTACCGAGCCGAGGGCGAAGCGACGCAGATAGAAGGAACACATAAAGTCGAAGCCGTACGCCTGGAGAATGGCCAGCGACTGCCAGCGGACCTGGTGCTGGTGGGGATCGGCGTCAGCCCGGCCACGGCGCCGTTTGCCGACCTGCCCCAGGAAAAGGATCATTCGCTGCGCGTCGATGGCGGCATGCGCGTGACCGACGGGCTCTGGGCCGCCGGTGACATCGCCACCTTCCCGCTCAACGGCCAGCCCTGCCGCATCGAACACTGGCGCCTGGCCCAGCAGCAGGCACGGATTGCAGCGGCCAACATGCTCGGCGGCGATGAGCATTACCTCGATGTGCCGTATTTCTGGACGTGGCACTTCGGCAAGAACTACGACTACCTTGGCCATGCGCAAAGCTGGGATGAAGTCGAGTTCAAAGGTGATCCGTTCAAGCCGCCCTTCATCGGGCTGTTCGGCAAAAACGGCCTGGTGATCGCCGCCGTTGCCTGCGATGAGGAGCGAAACATGGCAATGCTCGCCGAACGGATGAAACAGCCGCTGCCGGTGGATAACGCATGGCGACTTATCCGTGATGCACCTTGAATTCGGTCGGATGGTCGCGGGCGATGATCGACGGGCGCGCTCAGCCGTGCCCATCACCAGACAGCAAAACGCCCGGCGCCTGCTGTGTGCAGAGGCCGGGCGTTGCGGTGTAACTAAAGGTTTTTACTGGACTTCGCCAACCCCACCGAACTTGCTCATCACGAACCCGACGAACTCTTCCAGGGTCATTTTCTGGCCATTGAATTCCACCTGATTGTTGGCGTAATGCAATTTAGTGACGATGTTGTTGCCGTCCAGTTTCGCCAACTGCGAGCCCACGGCCATGCTGCTGAACATGTCGGCGGTAGCCGTGGCCTGATCGGCGATCAGCTTGGCGTCGGTCTGGCCGTCGATCTGCGACTGTACGGTAAGTACGTCAACGAGCATTGGCTTGGACACTTGCAGATTGAAGTCCAGCAATGCGATCAGCTGTCTGACCAACTGATCGGCCGGTAGATCGATCGATTGCGGCTTGGTCAGGTCCAGCACCAGGTTGGCTTTACTCTGGCCGTTACTGGTATTGAACGAGAGGTTCTCCAGGGCCACTTGCGGTCCGGCGGCGAGCAATTGCTCCAGATTGGTCTTGAGCTGCGCTTCTTCGGCTTCCGTCAGATTCAATTCCGGAACCGGTTGCCCGGCTTCGGCGGCCTCGGCAGCGGCCTGCTCGTAGGGTTGCAACTTGGTCTGATAAATCTGCATCAATGCCATGGTGGACGGGATGTCGAGATTCTTCAGACTCAAGGCCATGTGCGCAGAACCCACGGCCTTACCGTTCAGCGACACTTCACCGATCTTGTAATCGGCTCGCCCGGAAGCGCTGGTGCCAGACTCCTCGGTGTGGTTCTTCATTTCGAAGTTCTTCAACCCGAGCACCGATTGCTTGGCGCCATAGGTGGTTTTGCTGTTGCTCAGCTCGACGGTGTTGTCGCCGGTGTAGTAGCCATAGGTGCTTTTGCTCAGGTTGCTGGCCAGGGTCAGACCGTTCAATTCGACCTGAACCGGCGCTTGATCCTCGGAGACGGTGGTCAGCTTCAGGCTGTCCATGTAGCCATCGGCCTTGACCTTCTGCGCCTGGGCGCTGGCCGCGACGTCCACCTTCAGGCCGGAAAACTTCAGGCTGGACTTGTCATCCAGCGCCGTTTCCAGTGGCAGCAGTTCCAGCGTGCCGTTGGTGGAGTTGTCGTAGCCGATGTTGACTACACCCTTGAGCGGAGAGGCGTCCTTGGCGGCGACGAACCATTTTTCGGTGAGTGGCGTCTTTTCCAGTTCGTAATGACTGGTGGCCATGACGGGCAGCCACTTCAGCGACATCAGGCGCGAAAATGGCAACGGGCCGTGTTCGATGTGATCGACAAACAGCAATTCCACCGGAGCCTCACCGAACATTTCACCCTCGCCCTTGAGGCGATAGTGCGCGGTGCTGCTGAATACATGACGCTCCAGCGAAACCAACTCCAGCGATGCGGTGCCCTTGTAACCGACCAGTGCGGCCTGCAATTGCTTGTTGGCATCCGCCAGGGACGTGTTCAACACTCCTTCGATTTTGGTGCCGGTAAACCAGGCACCGCCAGCGCTGATTGCACCAATGGCGACAATAATCCCCAGAAGCACGCCTGCTGATTTATTCATGTATGACCCGTTCAATGTCCGTTGTTGAAGGTGTGGTCGTCTTCCCTGAACCCATGACGGGTTACGGTCACGACTGCGCTGAAAGTGAGGTGCAGATTAGCATCAGGCATGCGCGGCGGCCCAATGATTAAAGGTGAAAGAGTGTCCGGGCGCTTTTGTAAGGCAGGAATGTTTTAGTGTTGATGAGATCGCTTTCGCGGGCAAGCCTCGCTCCTGCAGGTTTGGCGTAACCCTGTAGGCGCGAGGCTTGCCCGCGATGGCGTCGGTTCGGCCAACGCGGAGTCAGGAATACTGCACTTCAATCTCATCGAGCTGATGATCAAAGGTTTTCAGTCGCGCGGTCCAGGTGTACACCAGCACTTCAAAATCCCGGTTGATCACCGCCCCGCCCGTCACTTCTGCACGCGGGTCGCAGAAATCCAGCTGATAGCGTTCACGGGCCATGGCGGTGGCGACATCGGCCAGTTCCCGGGCGTTGTTCAGCCAGTGCCGGCCGTCGTCCTCGACTTGTTTGTCCAGTTCCAGGCATTGCTTCTTCAGGGTTTCCAGGCTTTTTTCCAGCGGCGTGCCGGTCAGTTCACCCATGACTTCCTGGAAGGTACGTCCCGGCTGCCAGTAACTGCCCCAGAAATAACGATCGAACACCGTTTCGACCCGACGCAACGCGACCTTGGTGTCCCAGATCAGCAGCAACGTCTTGCCTTGCTGGAGTTGTCTTTTTTTGATCCGTTGAGTCTGGACGCACGCCCAGGCCGCCACCGCAACGGACATCACGGCGATCAGCGCCACTGCGCTGTCGAGGAACACCAGCGCCTTGTCGATCTGATGCGCCAGCATGATGCCGTAGAAATAGGTGGCCGAAAGCAGCAATAACGCCACGACGGCGCACCAAAAGCCGAGAGCATAAGGGTTTTTCATTATTGGTTTCCCCATGACCTGCGCGAGCCTTGTATGCGGCAAGGGCGCTTTGCACGGGGCGCCCTTCCAACACTTCAAAGCATAGCAACGGCCTCAGGGTTTGCCGGAGTTCGACGCTTGCGTTCGTCCGCTTTCCCAGCCACCGCCCAACGCCAGGAACAAATTGATCTGGCTGGCGGCAACCTGGGTATTCGCCGCCGCCAGTTGCGCGGTGACGTCGATGTAGGTGCGCGTCGCCTGCAAGTCGGCCAGAAAGGAGGCGCGGCCGGCCTGGAAGAACCGGTGAGTCTGGTCGGCCGCCAGTTTCGCCGATTGCTCGGCGTCCGCCAGGGCATCACGGCGTTGCAGCAATGCCGAATACTGGGCCAGGCCGGTCTGGGCTTCGCGGATCGCGTTGAGCACGACACCGTCGAAATGCGCGAGCGCGCCCTGGGTGGCCGCCTCGGCTTCGCGAATGCGCGCTCGGGCGCCGTTGGTCGGCACCGTCCAGGATAACGACGGCCCGAAGCCCCAGCGATTGGTCGACGGCTCGCCGAGGTTGTCGAGAATACCCACGGTGCCGATGGTCGCGCCAATGCTGATGTCCGGGTACAACTGCCCCGTGGCGACGCCAATGGTGGCGGTCGCTGCCGCCAGTCGACGCTCGGCCTGCCGTATGTCGGGACGCCGCTTGAGCAATGATGCGCCATCGCCCACCGGCATCAGTTGGGCGATTTTCGGCAATTCTGCACAGGTCGCCGTGCCCGACGGCAGTTTATCCACCGGTTTGGCCAGCAGCATCGACAACTGGAACAGCCCTGCCTGACGCGCCGCCTCATAACGGGGCATATCGGCGCGCAAGGATTTGAATTGGGTTTGTGAGCGCGTGACCTGGGTTTCGTCGCCACGCCCGGCGTCGCGCAAGCGCTGGATCAGCGAGGTGCTCTGGGCTTGCAGATCAAGGGAGTGCTGGGCAATTTCCCGCTCTTCGTTGGCCGCGCACACCTGGGTGTAGGCGCGGACCACATCGGCCACCAAGGTAATGCGTGCGGTATCCGCGGCAGCCTGGGTCGCATCGGCATTGGCCTTGGCCGCTTCGATGCCGCGTTGCAATGTGCCGAACAGGTCAAACTGGTACGAGGCGCTGATGCCGATATCGCCGATGTTGGCCACCGGCACTTTTTCCGGCAACAGGAACGCTTCCCCGGATTCCTGCAAGCGTTGGGCGCCCATTTTCACCCCGCCACTCCACCCGCCCGCGGCCTCAGCCTCATCGACCTGAGCCCTCGCCCTGGACAGGTTGGCTGCGGCCACGCGCAAATCGCTGTTGGAGGCCATGGCTTGCTGGACCAATTGGTCGAGTCGCGGGTCTTGATACAGACGCCACCAATCGGCCGGCACCGGCTGCGAAACCACCGGTTTGCCCTCCACCGCCAGTTCACCCTGCAAGTCCTTGCGCTGGATGGCGGCTGCGTCCGGCACTTTATAATCCGGGCCGACCACCTGACATGCCGACAGCAACAGGCCTAATCCGGCAACCGCCAAACCCGAAGCCTTGCTCATTGCGCGGGCCCCCGGTTGTGATCGTCGATGATCGATACCGTCGCCGTGCGTCCGGCGATCATGCGGAAATCCGCCGGCACGTCATCAAAAGCAATCCGCACCGGAATACGCTGGGCCAGCCGCACCCAGCTGAACGCCGGGTTGACGTTGGGCAACAGGTTATTACCGCTGGTTCGGTCGCGGTCTTCGATGCCGGCGACGATACTTTCCACGTGTCCGCGCAAGCGCGCATTGTCGCCGATCACACGGATATCGACGCTTTGGCCGATGTGGATACCGTTGAGCTTGGTTTCTTCGAAATAGCCGTCGATGTGGAAGGAGTTACTGTCGACCACCGACAACACCGGGCGCCCGGCGCTGACGAACTCCTGGGTGCGCGGCGCGCGGTCGTTGACGTAGCCATCGACAGGACTGCGGATCACCGAGCGGTCGAGGTTGAGCTGCGCACTGTCGACCGCCACCTGCGCTTCCATCAACGCGACCTGGGCGCGGGCCACCCGCGACTGGCTTTCTTCCAGTTGCTCGCCCGGCACCAGATTGCCCAAGCCCTTGTTACGTTTGGCCTCGCGCTGGGCCTGGGCCAAGGTCTCCTGGCGGTCGGCGACCGCCGCTTTCGCCTGGCGCAGGGCCAGTTTGAAGCGGTCCTGGTCAATGCTGAACAACACCTGGCCACGCTTGACCAACTGGTTGTCGCGCACTTCCACTTGCTGGATCAGCCCGGAAACGTCCGGCGCGATCTGCACGATGTCGGCACGGATGTGCCCGTCCCGGGTCCAGGGCGCGAACATGTAATACATCACCATGCGCCAGACCACGACCACGGCGAAGCTCACGATCAACAGGGTCAGCACCACGCGACCAAGGGTTAGAAACGGTTTTTTCATGTCATCAGGTATCGACTGAGTGAATCCACGGCGCCAAGCAACAAGGCGTAGAGGGCCACGTTGAACAATGCCCGGTGCCAGACCAGACGGTAAAAGTGCAGGCGCGTCAGCACCCCGTGCACCAACAGGTAGAGCAGATATGTAATACCCATCAACACCAGCAGCGTGGGCAGGAACACCCCGCTGATATCCAGATCACCGATCATAAAGGCGCTCCATCGATGCCATGGGGAAGCGGTTCTTCAGGCTCGGCAGAACCCACGAATTCGACACCGGGCAACAACGCCAGGCGCAAGCCGCTCAAGGCGTGCAGCAGATGCCGACGGGTTTCATCGTCACCCGCGCCGGCAAGGGCGCGTCGGGTACGGTCGAGGGTCATCAGCAACGGACTCGGTGCCGGCAGGCGTTCACCGGCCTTGAGGCAAACCTTGAAATACTCGCCGACTTCGGCCACCACTTGATGCAACAACGCCTGCGGCACGCCGTGAACCCGTGGCGTGTAGGCGAGCAGGTCGAGCATATTCAACGCCACACGGACCTCCCGCAGCGCGATGCCGGTGTCCTGACCGGTCATGGCCAGACGCGGCAAATGCTGCATCAGCCGATCCAGGACCTGCACACCCAGTTTGCGGTGATCGGCCAAAGTGGCCGGTTCGCTGAGGCTGACAATGTCGTGCCAGGCAAAACGGGTCAGGCGCTTGGCTGCCAGTTCTGCACCGAATGGGCGGGCGATCAGGGTCCAGACGAATGCGAACAGCAACCCCACAGGCCCGGCGAGGTTGGAATTGACGAAGCTGAGGAAGTCCGCGTCGTAGGCGCCTTGAATGCTGATGAACGACGACGTGTTGACCAGCGTCAGCAGCATGCCGAGGTAGAACTGCGGCTTGACTGTCAGGGTGCCAATGACAATGAACGGTACGGCAAACGCCAGCACCAGCATCGGAAAATCATGCAGGTTGGGCAGTACCAGAAACAGATAGAGGCTGGCGAACAACACCGACATCGCCGTCCAGAAGAAAAACCGGTAAATCTGCGGCGCCGGGTCGTCCATCGAAGCAAAGAAGCTGCACGCCACTGCCGCCAGAATCACCGCCGCGCCGCCATCGGTCCAGCCAAGCAGAATCCACAGCACCGAAGCGACAATGATCGCCATCACAGTGGACGCGGCGGAATAGAGCATCAGCCCCCGATCCAGGAATGCCGTCAGACGTCCCAGGCGCCAGTGTCGATAGACCGCACGCCAGCTGTCCTGGCTTTCGCATTGGATGGCCTGTTGCAGGCTGCGGCAGTCTTGCCACAAGTCGATCCATTCACCGAGGCGATAGATGGCGTTGGAGAACAGCAGTTGCTTGCGATCTTCCAGCGCGGCGGCGTCGGGTTGCAGGGCTTGGAGCTGGTCTTTCAACGCCTGCCAGCGGTCGAGGTCCGCCTCCTTGTGCTCGAGCCATTGCGTGGCGGCGACCAGTAGCGGCGTGAACTTCTCCACAAGCTCCGGTGTGCGCCGCTCCAGCGCGTAGAGCGCATCGTCGAGGTCATCGATCACCGGCAACAGGTGAATCATCCGCCCACGCAGTTCCTTGGTGTTGCGCACGGTTTGCGGTCGCGCGCCTTCGTGGGGCAACTGGCCGATCATCAACTCAAGGGTGTTGAAGGTGGTCACCATCGAAGCGCGCAATGCACTGACTTCCTCCGGCTGCACATCGCGCCCAAGAAAACGCAGGCTGTAAGTCGATGCGTCGGCGAACCACTTGCTCACCGAGTCATTGAACACCGGGGCCAAACGCCGGGGCCAGAACATGGCGCCCACCACCGCCGCGACGGCGATGCCGAGGAAGATTTCTTCGGTACGCGCTTCGGCCACGTCCCACACACCCAATGGATTGTTCACCACCGGCAGCGCGATCAACGGCAAGGTGTAGCCGGCCAGCATCAAGGCGTAGTTGTTGGCGGTGCGCAAATGCATGGACAGGAACAGCAGAATTCCGGTCCATAGCGCGATGACCACCACCAATACGTATGGACTCTGGACAAACATCGGCACGAACAGAACCGCAGCAGCGGCGCCCAGGAAGGTGCCGACTGCGCGGTATAGCGCCTTGGAACTGGTAGGGCCGACAAACGGGCTGGAAACGATATACACCGTGGCCATCGCCCAATAAGGACGCGGCATCTGCATGAGCAACGCGATGTACAGCGCGATCATCGAAGCCGCGAAAGTGCGTACGCCGTAGAACCAGTCGCGCGCTGGAGGCATGCCTGCAAAAAAACCGCTCACGGATGAGTTTCCGAAGGGTGCCCGGCCGCCTCGAAGGCCTTCAATACACGCAGAGCGGCTTCAAGGTCCCGCGGGGCAATGCCTTCGAGCACTTCGTTACGCAGTCGCACCAATTCGACTTCGACGGCTTGCACCAGGGTTCGCCCCGTTTCGGTGAGGCTCAGGCAATTTGCGCGCCGGTCCTGGGTATCGGCGGTACGACAGACGTAACCGGCATGGCACAGCTGATCCAGCAAGCGCACCAGGGACGGACTTTCCATCCCCGCCGCCTGAGCCACCGTCACCTGCCGCACACCCTCGCCCAATCGCCCGATCATCAATAAGGGGACGGCACAGGCTTCGGAGATTCCATAGTTGACCAGCGTGGTCTGGCAGATCTTTCGCCAATGCCGGGCGGCCACCACCATGGAGCTGCTGATGTTCATCTGGAGAGCGTCGAGGGAATTTGGCACGGGGGGAAACACACACTGTTAGCTTGCTAACTATCAATATCGCATTCGAGGGGATTTTTCGTCAAGTTTTGAAACAAATTCCCCACCAGTCGGAGAGCGTGCGCCCTTGGTGCCAACTGCGATACTGAAAACGTATATACTTTTTCAATACAAATGCCGAGAAGTCCAGCCATGTCAAAGCAAGCGGTTTTTACAATGAAACTTGAGTCTGAATTACGCGAACAGTTTATGGCCGAGGCGCAAGCTGCTCATCGTCCAGCCTCGCAAATAGTGAGGGAGTTGATGCGTCAGTTTGTTCAATCCCAACGAGAGTCGCGCGAATACGATGCGTTCTTGCAACGCAAAGTGGACATCGCTCGCGCTTCGATACGCAACGGCGACGTTCTGACGAACGATAAGGTTGAAGCAGAGTTCGCTGCCAGGCGCATGCAGGTGACCCTGCAAGAATGAAAATAATCTGGACGAAACAAGCAGCACAGGACCGTGCAGACATTTGGGATTATTTGCATCCCATCAATCCAAAAGTAGCCAGCGAAATGGATACCCGTTTCAGTGATGCGATAGCCCGGCTTGCCCATTACCCGGAAAGTGGCCCTGCAGGAGTCATTGCAGGCACGCGCGAACTGATCCCCCACCAGAATTACCGCATTGTTTATGAGTCTTGGGCGGACTCCATCTGGATACTCGCGGTGGTTCACACGTCCCGACAGTGGCCGCCTGAGAAGAGTTGAGCATCTACAGTCCCCGCCCCTTCCTCAACATCACATCCAACTGATCCACCACCTCGGCCCAATCGGCGTCATCCAGAATTTCATTACGCAAAAGCTCCGCCTGGCTCGGACTCCAGAAAAACGCGTCCGCCAGATGCAGTTCGGGTTTGAGCGGTGAATGGGTGGCGATGAATTTGTCGATGCTTTCAGCGTCGTCGTCCAGGCCCAGTTGCTTGAACAGGGATGGGAGGCTGTGGGTTGGGTTTTCCATGTCTGACTCCATTGGGTGACGTAGGTGACTCGCAGCATTCGCGGGCAAGCCTCGCTTTGCAGGAGCGAGGCTTGCCCGCGAAGACGGCAGCACAAGCACAGCAAAACTCAAATTCAGTGGCTCAATTCCCGCACCTCCGCATGCGGCAGCATTTTCAGGAAGTCCGGCATGTTCATGTGTAGCAGGTTGGTGTGGTTGCCGGCTTCCAGGTAGATGTCTTTTTGCCGGGTCAGCAATGGATCGATGACCACGTCCAACCCATAGGCTTCACCCAGGGCAGGCACTGCACCGCGTTCGCAGTCTTCGAACAGATGCGGCAGATTGCTTTCCCGGGATACCTGCCACTCACCACTGCTGCGGACCTTGCTCAGGTCCAGATGACGGCTGGCGGGCAGCACGGCCATCAGATAATGCCCATGGTGATCATCCAGGATCACCGACTTCGCCACCCGCTCCGCAGGAATGCCCGCGACTCGCGCCGTTTCCAGGCTGCTGGCCGAGTGGGGATGGCTGACGATGTCATAGTCGCATTGAGCCTTCTCCAGGCTTCGCTGCACGGTTCTTGCCATACGCATGATGCACCTCGATGTCCGCAACAATGCCTGGCGGACGCTGGTTAACGCTGTTCTGCGTAGTAAAAGTCTAGGCCCGCCGGGCCGGTTCGACGGGAAATCCGCCCATCGGACAAGTCGACATCTGAGCAAAAATCATACAGATGCCGGGTCAACTAGACTGAATACAGAACCACTGGCGACTCTCCCGGAGGGTCACGTGAAAACGCGTTGTTGTGCCTTTGCCTTGTTGTTGGCATTAAGCGGCTCTGCGCTCGCCGCGGATGCCGGCCTGCCGGCAACCAATCCCGTCGGAATCTGGCTCATTACCTTTGGTATCGCCTTTCTGATTGCCGAGGCTGCCCTGCCCAATTACGGCGTGATCGGCCTGGGCGGGATCGTGATGTTCGTGATCGGCGCGGTAATCCTGACCAACGCCGAAATGCCCGTGCCGTTGATGATCGGCCTGGGAATGATCAGCGCATTGCTACTGATATTTCTGCTGATCCGTGCCCTTAAAACCCGACCACGACAAAACGTCAGCGGCGACGCCGGCTTGCTGGGCAGCGTGACGCCAGTGTTGTCATTGCAGTCTGGCGATGCTTTTCACGGCTGGGTGCATTTGCAGGGTGAACGCTGGCAAGTGTCGAGCACCAAACCGCTGCACATCGGGCAACGCGTCCGCGTGGTGGGGCGCAACGGATTAACGCTGGAAGTGGCCGCGACTGACGCGGTGGCGGCTGGAGAATAGCCATGGGTTTGCAACTGGGTTTTGTCGCGCTACTGCTGCTGTTGATCGCATTGGCAGGGGCGACTTTCCGCATCCTGCGTGAATACGAACGCGGTGTCGTATTCCAGCTCGGACGCTTCTGGCAGGTCAAAGGCCCCGGCCTGATCCTGTTGATTCCGGTGATCCAGCAAATGGTCCGCGTCGACTTGCGCACGGTGGTCCTCGACGTACCGGCGCAAGACGTGATCACCCGCGATAACGTTTCGGTCAAGGTCAACGCGGTGCTGTACTTCCGCGTGCTCGATCCGCAAAAAGCGATCATCCAGGTCGAGGACTTTTTCATGGCCACCAGCCAATTGGCGCAAACCACGTTGCGCGCCGTGCTCGGCAAACACGAGCTCGATGAATTGCTGGCCGAACGCGAACGGCTCAACACCGACATCCAGCAAGTGCTCGACGCCCAGACTGACGCTTGGGGAATAAAGGTCGCCAACGTCGAGATCAAGCATGTCGACCTCAATGAATCGATGGTCCGCGCCATCGCCAAACAGGCCGAAGCAGAGCGCGAACGCCGGGCCAAAGTGATTCACGCCGAAGGCGAACTGCAAGCCTCGGAAAAACTCATGCAAGCGGCCGAAATGCTCGGCCGCCAACCCGGTGCGATGCAACTGCGGTATATGCAAACACTGAGTTCGATTGCCGGCGACAAGAGTTCAACCATCGTCTTTCCGTTGCCGATCGAGTTGCTCAAGGGCATGGCGGATTTGTCGTCGAAGCCTTGAGCGGTCCTCAGCGTTGCGCCGCCAACGGATACACCGACTGCCAGCCACCACCCAAGGCCCTGTACAAGCCAACCGCCGCCAGCGACACGCCAGCAGAACTCTCGACCCATTGCTCCTGGGTCGCCAGCAACGCGCTTTGAACGGTGAGTACGTTGACGAAATCCACCACTCCTTCGGTGTATTGCCGTTGCGCGGTCTGCAGGGCGACCCGGTTTTTCCGCACCGCTTCGGCCAGGCTGTCGCGGCGCAATTGACTGGCGTTATAGGCACTCAACTGATCGTCGATTTCATGCCAGGCACGCAGTACGGTTTGCTGATAGGCAATGGCGGCTTCCTGTTGCTGGGCTTCACGCAGGTTCAGCACGCCGCGCAAGCGTCCGCCGTCGAACAACGGCAAGCTGAACTGCGGGCCGATGCCGAATGCCCGTGAGCCCCACGAGCCGAAATCGCTCAGTTGCATGGCCTGTGATCCGACATTGCCCGACAGCGTGATGCGCGGATAAAAATCACCCTTGGCCACGCCGATGCTCGCAGTCGCGGCATGCAAACGGGCTTCGGCTTCGCGGATGTCCGGACGGCGTTCGGCCAGTTGCGATGGCAGCCCGATGGCGACCTGACGAGGCGTCTGCGGCACTGGCGCGTCGCTGGACAACTCGGCAGCCAACGCTTGTGGCGGCTCGCCCATCAACAGGCTCAAAGCGTTGATCAATTGCGCCTGACGTTGCTCAAGCGCCGGCAGGCGCGACTCGATAGCGGCGACTTGCGCGGCGGCTTCGGCAACATCCAGATCGGTCGCGACACCGTCCGCCAGACGCAGTTGCGACAGCTTCAAGCTGTGGCGAGCGACATCGAGGTTCTGCTCGGTGACGGCGCGGGTATTTTGCACACCGCGCAACTGAATATAGTTTTGTGCGGTGTCGGCGAGCACCGACAACAACACGCCGCGACGATCGTTTTCGGCGACCTCGAGAGTGGCGTCGGCGGCTTCGGTTTCGCGGCGCACCCGGCCCCAGAAATCCAGTTCCCAGGACGCGGAGAAACCGCCGTCCCACAAATTGAAGGCGGCGTTGCCGTTGTTCCCCGACGGGTCCATCAGGCCTTCGCCGCTGTTGCGTTTACGTGCGTAACCGCCGCCGACGGCGGTTGTGGGATAGCGATCGGCCGTCACCACCTGGCGCACGGCGCGGCTCTGTTGCAAGCGACTGCTGGCGAGCTTCAGGTCGAGGTTGTCGGTGAGGGCGCGCTGGCTCAGGGCCGAGAGTTTCGGGTCATTGAAGACTTCCCACCAACGCTCACCCAGGGTCTCGTTGACGACCTGACTGGCGGCGGCTTTTGCAGGCTTGGCCCACTCGGTCACTTGAGGCGATTCGGGCTTAGGGAAATCCGGGCCGACGGTGCAGGCGCCCAACGCAAACAAACTAAAAACCCACACTGCTGACTGGGCTAACGCCTTGTGGCGAGGGCGCTTGCACCCGCTGAGCGGCGAAGCGGCCGAAAAATCCGTGAGCGCTGCGCACTCAAGCGGGAGCAAGCTCCCTAGCCACAGGGATCGATGTTTGTCTGAAAAACTCATCGCTGAACAACCTCGTTCACCTTGCCACTGGCCGTATCAATCCGCGCCTCCACCGACATCCCCACGCGCAACCGTTCAGCCATCGGCTGCCCCGGTTCCAGCACAATCTTCACTGGAATCCGCTGCACAACCTTGGTGAAGTTACCGGTCGCGTTGTCCGGTTTGACCGAAGCGAACGTCACGCCAGTAGCCGGCGCGATACTTTCGACATGACCGTTCAGCGCCGCACCGCCAAAGGTATCGACCCGCACCTGCACAGCTTGCCCCGGCTGCACATTCGTCAATTGGGTTTCCTGAAAGTTGGCCACCACGTAGGCCTGTGCCAAGGGCACTACCGCCAACAACTTGCTGCCGGGCGTGACATAGGCGCCGACCCGTACGGCGCGTTCGCCAACCATGCCATCCTGCGGCGCGACGATGCGTGTGTACGACAGCTCATAACTGGCGATTTCCAGCTTCGCTTGCGCGCGTTTCAAGCCACCTTCAGCCCCGTCACGTTGCGCCGCGAGAATGTCGACCTGCTTGCGCTCCGCCGCCAGCACCGCCGTGGCATTGGTCAATTGCGCGCTGGCCTGATCGATGCGCGTGCGGGCCTGCTGTGCATTTTGCACCGTACCCGCACCGACCCCGGCGAGGTGGTTGTAGCGATTCAATTCGTGTTCGGCAAACGCCATTTCCGCCTTGGCCGAAATCACTTTTGCTTGCGCCTGGGCGATCACCGAGGCTTGACGCTCCAGAGTCGCCCGGGCGTTTTGCAGTTGCGCCTGCGCCACCAGCGATTCGGCTGCGGCGGCCTCAGCGGCGGCGCGCAGATCACGGTCATCGATCAGCGCCAGCAACTGACCGGCCTTGACCTGCTGGTTGTCCTCCACCAGCACTTGCTTGATGAAACCGGCAACGCGCGGCACCACCAGCGTGTAGTCCGCCGAGACGTAAGCGTCATTGGTGCTCTGCTGCGTGCGCTGGCCGAACAGGTTGGGCGAAAGCAGATAAACCAGAACGCCCAGCGTGATCACGACCGCAACGCTCACGGCCACTTTTTGCTTTGATTGAGTCGTCATAAAAACCTTCAGTTTCAGTGGAACATTCAGGTCGGTGCGCGCGGCGGATAGATCCGCGTCGGCAGCCAGAAAATCAGCAGGATCAGCGCTACGGCGACACCGGCCATGCACAGGTAAAGATCCGAAGCGGCGAGCACCACGGCTTGCTCATGCAGGCGACGGGCAAGGCCCGGAGTGTCGCTATCGACCAGAGGCGAATTGCCGAGACGGTCCACCAGCATCGTCGAGTGAAAGTGCAGACGCTGGGTGGTCAAGGTTTCCAGCACCCCGGTGGCGATGACTGCCGCCAGGCCTTTCACGGTGTTGAACCAGGCCGACGCGAACGGCCCGTCCATGGGTTGAATGCTGCCGGTCGAGAGCATCAACAGCGGCAACACCGCCATCGGTTGGCCGAATATCTGCAGCAGTTGCAGCACATAGAAATCGTCGCGAATCCACGCCGAGGTCAGCTGCGAACCGCCCATGCAGGACAGCGTCAACATGCTCAGGCCGATCGCCAGCACCCAACGGCAGTCAACCCAACGCAAGTTGCACAGCGCCGCCACCAACGGCAGCGCGATCAACTGGGGCAATGCTGCAATCAGCGTGATCGGTGCGGTTTGCACCGGGCGATATCCCTGAACCTGTGCCAGATAGCTCGACGGAATAATCACCACCGCCAGCAACACCACCAGCACCCCGGCCAGGGTGATCAGGGCAAACGACAGGTTGCGGATGCCGAGCATCTGCATCTTGAAAAACGGAATCGGCTGCGACCACTCGTTGATCAGAAACAGCACCAGCAACAGCACCCCGCCCACCAGCAAACCGCAGATCAAACTCGACTCGAACCAGTCCAGCCGATTGCCCTGCAGAATGCCGATCACCAGCATGCAAATCGCCGGGAACCCCAGCAGCAGACCGCGCCAGTTGAACTGCTTGAAGCGCTCCAGGCGCAGCGGATCCTGAGGTATGCCATAGCCCACCGCGACCATGGCAATCAGGCACGGCACGACGATTTGCCAGAAGGTCCATTGCCAACCGACATATTCGGTCCAGAGCCCGGCCAGCGGCGTGCCCAGTCCGGGGCCGAAGGTGGCCGTCAGGGTGTAACCGGCCAAACCGTAGAGCTTGACGTTGGCCGGCAGAAATCGCAGGGCGACGGTCATCAGCATCGGCGGCAGTGCCCCGCCGGCCAGGCCTTGCAAAGTACGCAGTACCAACAGGCTTTCGTAGTTCGGCGCCAGCGGGCACAGCACCCCCAACAGGGTGAATGCACTGATCGCGTACAGGGTGAAGCGCCGCAACGAAAACGTCACCGAGCACCACGGGGCAAACGCCGCCGCGGCCACCGAAGTCGCAGCGTAACTGGCGACCAGCCAGGTGCCCTCGTCATAGCCGATGGCCAGGGCGCCCCGGATATCCGCCAGGGCGACTTTGGTCACCATCTCGTTCAGGCCGGAGACCAACACAGCCAGCAACACGCCCACCAGGCCAATGATAAGCCGTGGGCCAAACACCATCGGCGCAGCCGCTGTCATGGGCGCAGCCAAAGGCGCCGAGGCCGTCAGGGAGGTCATCGGTGTACAACTCCGAAAAAAGAAGGTGGCAGTCTACGAACGCTCATCGCTGACGAAAACTGACTTATCGGCAATTTATAAGTGCGTCGGACGCAGCATTTGAACCACGTCAATCAAGCGATAGCGATCACGGCCTCATCAGGAAAATGACGGAAAAAACTAACACCGCCGCGTCAGCGCAACCACCATCCATAGGTGTTAATGGCCCTTGCGGCCATCAAGGCTGAGCGGCCAGCCACGTCTCGTCGCAGCAGGCTTTCAGGGTTTCTCGCAGCCAGCGATGGGCGGGATCGTTGTCGAAGCGTGGATGCCAGGCCTGGCTGAGCACGATGGTGGGCAGCGGGATGGGCAGGGTGAACGAACGCAACTTCAGCCCCAATCGGCGCACGCTCAACAGCGTCTCCCGGGGCACCGGCAGAATCAGGTCGGAATCGGGCAAGGCGAACATTGCCGCATGAAAACTCGGCGCGATCACCGCCACCCGCCGCTCCAGCCCCAAGGCGTTGAGTGCCGCATCGATCGGCCCGCGGGCGATACCGCGCCGGGACATGCTGATATGCGAGTAACCGGCAAAACGTTCGGCGGTGATTTCCTGATCGAGCAAGGGATGATCCTCGCGCACCAGGCCGACGAACTGGGTGGAAAACAGATTCTGCACTTTCACTTCCGGCATCAGCGGCCGGTTGTTGCTGACGCTCAGATCGATGCGGCCCTCGCGCAATGCTTCGTCATCGCCGTCGCCCTCCGGGGCGAAACGCAATTCGCAATGCGGGGCCTGGCGCTCCATGGTGTCGAACAACTTGCCGCCGTAGATGCCAATGAAAAAGTCATTGGCCCGTATGCTGAAGCGCCGCCGCAAACTGCCCAGATCCACCACGCGAGCCGAGTGAAACAACTGCGCGGCCTGCTCCACCACATCGCGCACCTGTTCGCGCAACTCCAGCGCCTTGGGCGTGGGCACCAGACCGCGACCGGCGCGCACCAGGATCGGATCACCGATCGCCTCGCGAATACGCGTCAACGTCCGACTCATCGCCGCCGGGCTCAGATTCATCCGCCGCGCAGCACCGACCACACTGCCCTCGTCGAGCAAGGCGTCGAGGGCGACCAAAAGGTTCATGTCGGGCAGTTGCATGGCGAGCACTCGTTTCTGGTCCGGATTGATCCAGACGCAATGCTAGCAAACAACGATTGGATGAGGTGCAGGCAGTACCGGCCCCATCGCGAGCAGGCTCGCTCCTACGGGGGATCTGGGCAGCTGCAAAATTGGCGTACGACACACCCCCCTCGTAGGAGCGAAGCTTGCTCGCGAAAGCGGCTGAACTGACACCACCTACCCACAAGCAAGCCCAAAAAAACGACTCACGCCACTATCAGTTCTGATAGTTCTCAAACCGATTCATACGAGTAAAACTCAAGGCCTGCCCCGTTTACGTAGAGACTCCGGCATGAGCCAACCTGGTGATCAAGACGACCGCAGCCGTTCACGCACAGTGTTGCTGGCTACCGACATCAGCCATTCGGTCATTGGCGAAATCGTCGATGGCCGCACCCACACCATCGCCTACTCAGCTTATGGCGAGCAATCCGCTCAACAGAAAGTCGAGACACGATTGGGGTTCAATGGTCAGTTGCGTGAAGCGAATATCGGTTGGTATTTGCTGGGTAACGGGTACCGCGCCTATAACCCGCGATTGATGCGGTTCCATAGCCCGGACAGTTGGAGCCCGTTTGGGGAGGGTGGGTTGAATGCGTATATGTATTGCGGTGGCGAGCCGGTCATGAATACCGACTCATCAGGGCATTTGCCCTTCCCCGTACTGAGCAAGGCTTTTGCCAACTTGATGGATGTTAAAAATATCTTTGTGAATACCTATCGGGCGAATGTTGCCGTGAGCAACAACCCAGTGACAGCTTTGGTCTCGAGCATTAAAGGACTCGGTTTGTCCAACACGGCGGATTTTCTACCTACGAATGGAACACTGACATTTGGGACCAGGCCAATGTCGAATCCAGTTCTTACCACTGCGAAAGTCGGAGGTTTGCATCATAAAGTCGGAGGGGTGCCAAGCTCTACGCCTAATCAGGGAACTAGCGCCTCACTTCCTGGCTCGTCCGATGGCGGTCAACGCGGAGGTTTTAACTCAGATCCTGGCAGAAGTTGGACACCAATTCCCCCAACTCGGAGACCTCCAGATAAGGAAACGATCACAATCTGGACGCGCTACCCAGATGAGGTAAAAAGATCGCTATCTCCAGAGAGTCAAAAACGAGTGAGGGATATAAGGGATCGAAAAGAGCCATTGTAGAAAACGATCGATCGCTCCTCCGATATCAACCCATCCAAGAGTAGTGGGGGATGTTTTTCACCGCACCATCCCCCACCGCTTCACCGTCACCCTTTCCAACGAATCAAACACCAAATTCTCCACCAACAACCCGATCAAAATAACCACCGCCAACCCGGCAAACACCTTGTCGGTATACAGCTCATTGCGGTTCTGAAAGATGTACCAGCCCAATCCACCCTTGCCGCTGGTCGCGCCAAACACCAACTCAGCCGCGATCAACGTGCGCCAGGCAAATGCCCAGCCGATTTTCAGGCCGGCGAGGATTGACGGCAATGCTGCCGGGATCAGGATGAACAGCACGAATCGCATCCCTTTGAGGCCATAGTTGCGCCCGGCCATGCGCAGGGTTTCCGAGACGCCGAGGAAGCCGGCGTAGGTGTTCAGCGCCAGCGCCCAGAGCACCGAATGGACAAGCACGAAAATCAGACTGTTCTGCCCCAACCCGAACCACAACAGCGCCAGCGGCAGCAGTGCAATTGCCGGCAGCGGGTTGAACATCGAGGTCAGGGTACTCAGCAGGTCGCGACCGAACTGCGTCGACACCGCCAGCGTGGTCAAGGCGAACGCCAGGACGATGCCGATCAGGTAACCCTTGAGCAACACAACCAGGGAAATCCATACCTTGCCGAGCAATTCACCGCTGAACAGGCCGTCGTACAGCGCGCTGGCGGTTTGCAGAAAACTCGGTAGCAGCAGGTCGTTGTTCTGGTAGCGGGCAACCGCTTCCCACAACACCGCGAGCAAAATCAGGATCAGGCCTTTGCGCAGCCAACCCTGTTGCCATAGACGTTGGCCGAGGGGCAATTCACGCTCCAGCGGTACGCTGGTCAGTGGCTGTAGTACGGTTTCGAATTCTTCACGCGGGGATGATAAATGGCTCATCGGACCCTCCTCTCAAACTGGCTCAATAAGCGATGCAGATATCGGCGAAATCCAGTTCGTGTTCGGTTTCCGGCGACTGGCCTTCATCAAACAACAGCCTGTGAATGCGCCGCGCCGATTCCTGGAACGCCACGCCGCCAAGACTGTGCAAATCGTATTGATGGCTGTGGACTTCCGCCCGCACTCGCCCCGGATGCGGTGACAGCAACAGGATGCGATTACCCACCACCAGCGCCTCTTCAATGGAGTGCGTAACGAACAGCAAGGTGAAGCGCACTTCCTCCCAGAGCAGCAGCAATTCTTCCTGCATCTTGCGTCGGGTCAACGCATCAAGGGCCGCGAAGGGCTCGTCCATCAACAGGATTTTCGGCTGCATCGCCAATGCGCGGGCGATGGCAACCCGCGCTTTCATGCCGCCCGACAAGGTGTGCGGATAAGCGTCGGCGAATGCCGCCAGCCCGACTTTCTCCAGATAGTGCAGCGCCCGTTCTTCGGCCTCTTTGCGCTTGAGGGTTTTCGAAGCCAGCAGTGGAAACATCACGTTTTGCTTGACGGTTTTCCACGGCGGCAGCTGATCGAATTCCTGGAACACCACGATCCGGTCCGGCCCCGGTGCGTCGACGCGCTGACCTTGCAAACGGATCTCGCCCTCCACGGGCTGGATGAATCCGGCAGCGGCTTTGAGCAGTGTCGACTTGCCGCAACCGGACGGCCCGAGCAGGACAAAACGGTCCGCCGGATCGATCTCGAAACTGACTTGATGGGTCGCCCGCACCACACGCTGCGGCGTGCGGTATTCGAGGCTGACGTTATCGACCGACAACAGCGCCTGGGCTGCCGTGGCCGGTTTGCTGACCGTGTGGCCTTGCAAGGGGGCATTCATGTCGATCAGCTCCCTTGCAGTGGTTTGGCGTCCTGGAAGAAGTAGTCCTTCCATGAATCGGGTTTATTTTTGATCGCGCCGACGCGGTAAAGAAACTCGGCCAAGGGGTAGGTGTTTTTCGGCGTGACGCTGAATTCGAACTGCGGGTTGTCGATGATTTTCAGCAACGCCGCGCGGTCGATTTTCGCCTTGGTGACGCGAATGTAGGTGTCGGCTGCCGCGCCTTTATCGTTCTGCGCGAACGTGGCTGCTTCGGTCAAGGCATCGATAAAGGCTTTGTAGGTTTTCGGGTTTTCGTTGCGGAATTTCTCGGTGGCGAACAGCACCGTTGGTGAGTTCGGGCCGAGCAGGTCATAGGTGTTGAGCACCACGTGCACGTTCGGATTGGCCAGTGCCTGATCCTGGAACGGCGGGTTTGAAAAGTGCCCGGTCAACTCGGTGCCGCCCGCCACCAACGCTGCCGTGGCATCCGGGTGCGGAACGGCGATGGTGTACTTGTCGAGGCGATTGAAATCCTTGTCGCCCCACTGTTTGGCGGCGGCGTATTGCAGGAAGCGCGACTGCACGGAGACACCCACGGCCGGCACCGCGATACGGTCCTTCTCGGTGAAGTCGGCAATGGTTTTGACCTTCGGATTATTGCTCACCAGGTAGTACGGAAAGTTACCCAGGGAGGCCACGGCTTTGACGTTCTGCTTGCCGTGGGTGCGATCCCAGATGGTCAGCAGTGGGCCGACACCGGCACCGGCAATGTCAATCGAGCCTGCGAGCAGCGCATCGTTGACCGCTGCACCGCCCGAGAGCTGGGTCCAGTCGACCTTGATGTCGAGGCCTTCCTGCTTGCCGTACTTCTCGATCAGGTTCTGATCGCGCACCACGTTGAGCAACAGATAAACGATGCCGAACTGTTCGGCGATGCGGATTTCACCTTCGGCCTGGGCCACGCTCGGCGCCACCAGGCTACCGGCAATCAGGCTGAAACCCAGGCCGATGGCGGCGGCCAGCGGTGTGAATGGAAGACGTTTGGACATGATCGATCTCCGGCAAATCAGAAAGGCGCGTCGCCCTGGATGGTGGTGCGATACAGCTTGCGGCGCAGATGGCTGGGGCATCCGGCGGCAAGGTGAATCAGCGAACGGTTGTCCCAGAACACCAGGTCGTGGGCCTGCCATTGATGGCGGTAGATGTTTTGCGGCAGCACGCTGTGGGCAAACAATTCGGCCAGCAGTTGCCGGCTCTCGTCCTGCGGCAGGCCGACGATGCGGGTGGTGAACCCTTCGCTGACGAACAATGCCTTGCGGCCATTTTCCGGGTGGGTGCGCACCACCGGGTGAATGACTTCCGCCACTTGGGCGAGCTGTTCCGGGGTCAGCGTCGGGCGCCAGTTGCCTTCGAATTTGCTCTCGCTGTAGCGCGCCGTGTACGAGTGCGCCGCCGAGCGGCCTTCCACCGCTTTGCGTAGCGCCAGCGGCAAATCGTCCCAGGCTTTGTGCATATCGGCGAACAGCGTGTCGCCGCCCTCGGATGGCAGTTCCTGGGCATGCAGCATCGAACCCAGGCTCGGCAGTTCCTTGTAGGAGAGATCGGAATGCCAGAACTTGCCGGCATCACCGAGGCCAATGTTCTGGCCGTTTTCGACAATGTTGGAAACGATGAGGATTTCCGGGTGGTTGGCCAACAAAAACTGCTTGAGCACATGGATCTGCAGCACGCCAAAACGGCGGCTGAAATCGATCTGTTGTTCGGGGGTGATGCGCTGGTCGCGGAACACCACCACATGATGATCCAGGTGGGCGCGATGGATGCGGGCGAAGTCCTGATCATTGATCGGGCGGGACAAATCCAGGCCGATGATTTCGGCGCCCACTGCGCCGCTGAACGGGCGAACTTCAAAGTGTTGTGGCGCGATGGCTGGCGCTGCGGATACGGCTGCTGACATAAATCACTCCCACGCACGGCACGCTCAAGGGCGCGCGCGACGATCAGAAACTCACGGATATCGTGTTGGTTCGTGTCGTGCGGCGCGCCGATTGGTCGGCAGGTACGCAGGTGGTTGACTTTATAGATATAAGAAAAGGAATTTAAATACCGTTAGCGAATAACCATATGGCTGAATTCGCCTATGCTGCTGACAGCATGACGCGGTTCTCTGTGAGGAATGTTCCATGTTCTACGTGCAACGCGATACAGCCGGGCAACTGCTGCGCGTCGAAGCCCAAGACTACGCCGAAGCCACGGAAACGCTGCCGGCCGACCATCCTGACCTCCAGGCCTGGTTTGCCAATGAACTGATGAACACAAGCCTCAACCAGCTCCAGCAGATCAAACAGCTCAAGCAATTGCGCAAGAGCGACCTGGAAATGATCCGGGTCATCGACGATTTGATCGAAGTGCTGATCAACAAAGGTGTGATCCTCGTCACCGACCTGCCGGCGCCGGCACAGGCCAAACTCATGGACCGCAGCCAGGCGCGGGAGGCGTTGGGTGGGTTGAGTCATTTGGTGGATGATGATGAGGATGGGGTGATCTGAGTTTTTTATTGCCTGTACTGACGCCATCGCGGGCAAGTCGAAAGCGGCATTACAGACGACAAATAATTAAAGCCCTACCCCCAAGGCCTCGGCTCACCTACCAACCGCCCCTGAACCCCATACACCCCCAACTCGCGAATCACCGCCAGTTCGCCCTCGGTCTCGACCCGTTCGGCAATCAACGGCAGATCAATGCTGTGGGCCGCCCGTTGAACAGCCTCGATGAACAAGCGCTTGTCGCTCTCCTGATCAATCGCACGGATGTAGCTGCCATCGATTTTCAAGTACGCCAGCCCCAGCCGCGCCAGGTTGCCGATCATGCTGAAGCGCCCGCCAAAACGTTGCAGGCTCAACGTGAACCCGAGCTCGCGCAGGCGCCGTGTCAGATCTTCAAGCACGGCCTGGTCCGGCAGTTGTTCTTCGCCGATTTCCAGGGTCAGTCGCGGCCCTAGATTGGAATGCGAGCGCAGCAGCTCGAACAGCGCATTCAATGCCTGTGGATCTTCAACGGTTGCCGAAGACAGGTTCAGTGCCAGGGTCGATTCGTGGTCGGCCATCTGTTCCAGCACTAACTCCAACATCAGGCGATCCAGTCGCGCCGTCCAGTCGAACCGCTCCAGCCACGGCAGAAAGCGCCCTGCCGGAATGCTCTGGCCCTGATCGTCGATCAACCGTGACAGCACTTTGTAGTGCAGCACCAATTGCGTGTCCTGGCTGGCCACCACCGGTTGAAAAAACAAGGTGAAGCGCCGCTGCTTCAGCGCCTGATCCAGCAGATCGTGCCAGGCATGATGATCGTCGCCGACACCGGCCAAAGCGCTCTGGTCAAGGCAGACCCAGTTCGAATCACCCAGGCCTTCAGCTTGCGCCAACGCCTGATCCGCCAATGCGAGCACGGATGGCGGGGCGTCGCCATAAACAAATGGCGCCAACCCGATCGCGGCCGCCTTGGTCACGTCCGTCGCTCCGGTCGCGTGCAGGCTGGTCATGGCGCTGTCGAGGTGCTGCGCCAACTGCAACGCTTCTTCGCGCACCAGCCCCGGCGCCAGCACGGCAAATTCACCACCACGAATGCGTGTGACCAAGTTCAGGGTTTCCGGGTATCGGGCGCACTCCCTGGAAAGTTGCTCGCCGACCGCCTGCAACAATTCGTCTGTACGTTGCCCACCCAGGCGCTGGTTGAGGCCCGCCAGATCCTGAACCCGTAACAACAGCAAATAACCAGAGCTGGCCTGTTCAGGGTTACTCACCCGCGCATGCAATTGCATCTCGAAATATCGCCGGTTGGCCAGCCCGGTCAAATTGTCCTGATAAGACTCCGCCCGCAGTTTTTCACTGCGCTCGGCCTGTTCCCGAAAGAGCGCCTTGAGCTTCTCGACCATCTGATTCATCGCCTGCACCACGCGCCGTAATTCAGGGGTACGCGGCAGGTCGGGCAAGCTGAGAAACTCGCGACGGGCGATGGCGTGGGACTGCCGGACCATGTAATCCAGCGGTTTCAACTGGCGCCGCAACAACAGCGCACCCAGTATCGCGCTGACCACCCCACAGAGCAGCAACCACGCCAGACTGCCCAACGCGCTCTGCCACAGTTTGGCCAGGGCGAACATGGGGTGGCTGACCACTTCGACCCGCGCGGCCTGCTCCCAGCCACGGCTGACGATCGCGTCGCCACCGGCAGGTTCCAGCCCGATCAATTTGACGAACCAGGCCGGGACGTCGGTGTCGGCCGGGATGCCACTGCGCTCGACCAACGTCTTGTCGTTTGCCAGATCGACCACGCGAATGCTCGCGTAATAGCCGCTGTCGAAAATCGAACTGACCAGCAACTCAGTCATTGCCGGATCATCGATGTTCGGCGTCAGGGACAGCGCCAGCGCCGTAGCGGCGTCCTGGGCATGGGAGCGCAGCTGATTGACGTACTGAGTTCGCGAACTCTCCAGGCTGACCATGAAGCTACCGGTGAAGGCGATGACCAGGAACAGACAGATTGCGATCAACAGCTGTTTGAACAATGACATCTGTGGGCGGCTCCTAGTTAATCGACTCGACCGGAAATCCTTCGGCCTGCATTTTTTTCAGCACGTCCTGCCAACGAGACAGACGCTTGCTGTCACTGACCCTCTGGTTGCCCTTGGCACCGGGCAACCACAACCCGTTTGCATTGAAAGAGTAGACCGGCAACAGATCCGTTCGTTGGCTGGCTGGCCGGATATCATCGATCAGGCTGTCGAGCACCAGCGGCATGGCCTGGGGGCTCGCGTAATAGGTCAAGACCATGTGCGCACGATTCAATTGCAGCGCCTTCACGTAGGTGATGCGCAGCTTGTCACTGGCAACGCCCAGATGACGCAAGCTGAAATACTTGGCGATAGCGTAGTCCTCGCAATCGCCCGCGCCTTTGAACAGGGCTTCGATCGGCGTTTCCCAGTAATCGGCCTGATGCCACAGGTCGGCATCTTCGACGTAGCGTATGCGCTGGTTGAAGAACCGGTTGACCCGGTCGAGCTGTTCCAGTTCGCTGGCCTTGCTCTGGCTGGCCAGCAAGTATTGCCAGTCATCAATACGCTGCTGACCTTCGCCCAAAGGTCCGTACAATGCCTGCGCCCGGCGGCTGATCGACGAGAAATCCCAATCGCCCAGTACATCGCCCAGCATTACACCGGCCAACAGCATCGCACCGCACAGCCAGCACAACATCCGGGGTATCGGGAAACGTACTGCCAATGCGCGGCATCCAGGGTAGACAGTTGGAAGTCGGTTGATGGTGTAGGTTAATCCGCTAAAAAACAATGGCACGGTGAGATCACCAAGGGCGCGCTAGACTCAAAGAAAGCGCTGCGTTGCGCGTTTGACAAGCCTCCAGGCAGTTACTAGTGTCAGTTGGATCCAAAAAACCAAATAGCCAATCAGGGTGCGTAGTAGTGACACAAAAGCCCAATCCGCTCAGCAGTATCAAGGTCAACGGGCCGATTCCCGCTCACTTGGCTCGCTCAGTCATCGAGGAAACCCTGCGTTCGGCGATTCTCGATGGTCGCCTGCCCTGCGGCATCGCTCTGCGCCAGCAAGATCTGGCCGACCTCTTCGGTGTCAGCCGTATGCCGGTGCGCGAAGCCCTGCGTCAGCTCGAAGCACAGGCGCTGCTCAACGTGGTCGCCCATAAAGGCGCGGTTGTCGCGCCGCTGATTCAAGGCGACGCTGCGGAAACCTATGCCCTGCGGATACTGTTGGAGTCCGAGGCGCTGCGCATGTCGGTGCCGCTGTTGGAGATTGCTGACCTCGAACAGGCCGCCCGTTATATCGATGAGCTGGAAACCGAACACGACTACAGCGAAATCGGCCGGCTCAATCGCCTGTTCCACATGTCGCTGTACAGCAAGGCACCCAATAAGCGCCTGCTGAAACTGGTGGAAGATGGCTTGAACGAGGAAGAACGCTTCCTGCGCTTCAATCTGGAAGCAATGGGCCTGGGTAAATTGTCCCAGGAAGACCACCGGGCCATGTTGCATGCTGCCCAAGAGCGGGATGTCGACAGTTCGGTGAAGTTGCTGGTTCATCACCTCAATCGTGGCGTCGAGGTCATCACCCGTTACCTCGCCAGCCCTGAAGCCCAAAGTCGAAAACTCTCCAAGTAAAACAGTGATGAGGGAGCTTGCTCCCTTTCCGTCATGCCGCGCCCAGCCCGCTTGAAACCGAACGATCCACTTACAAATTTCCCATCCCCTTATGCCCTCTCCGATTCCCGAATTCGGTGATAGCGGCTGTCTTGAATTACGCTCACTCCTGGGGTGCCGACAACCCATGAACGGGGCGACGCATCGCAATTAAGCAGCAGCCCCCCGCACCAGGAACCTACGGAAGGAGCCTTGCCACGGGAACAGGAGAGTCGGCGCTATTCCCGGCGAACTTCCCCCTCATATCACTTCAACGATTTAACCCAGAATGTTGCTTCGAGTGAGGCATTCACTCTTTATTAAAATTCTGACTTTTAAAAGACGGAAGGAGCAACTACGACCAAATAAAACTTATTCAAAAAGTCTTATAGAAACTTGCCACGCCCGAAAAAGTTGAACTTTCAAATATCTGAAAAATAACTTGCCCGACACTTAATTTGTGTACTAGTTTTTCCAGGCCGACATATGGCGCCGGCTGAGAAGCCACAGCAGCAGCCCTTACAGCACCTTAACAAAATCATTCAGATTGAGGCATTCGCTCGCCACAAGAAAACTTTTACCAACAATAAAGAGTGACCACTCCTTCATACCAGACAACTAAAGGCTCGCCGATGAAACCAACCAAAGAGCATCTTGAACAAAAAAAATCGCAACTGAGTGCGCACCCGATATTCTCCGAAATACACTCACTTCCAGTATTGCGGCGTTTTATGGAAACCCATGTTTTTGCGGTTTGGGATTTCATGTCGCTGACCAAACGACTGCAACAGGAGCTGACCTGTACGCAATTGCCCTGGCTCCCGCCACGCGACCCGCAGGCGGCACGATTGATCAACGAGATCGTACTGGGCGAAGAGTCCGATGACCGCCCCGCTCAAGGCCACTACAGCCATTTCGAGTTGTACCTGGATGCCATGCGCGAAGTCGGCGCGAGTACGACCGCCGTCGAGCGGTTTGTGGCGCTGCAGCAGGAAGGCGTGAGCTATGAAGTAGCGTTGCAAAGTATCAAGGTGAACCCGGCGGCCGCGCGGTTCGTGCGCCATACGCTGCACACCGCCTTGCATGCGCCTGGCCACAGTGTCGCAGCGGCATTTCTGCATGGCCGCGAGAGTGTGATTCCACAAATGTTCCAGCGCATCCTCGACGACTGGGGTATCGGTATCGAACAAGCCCCGACATTTCGCTACTACCTGGAACGCCACATCGAGGTCGACGCTGAAGACCACGGCCCCGCTGCAGAACGACTGCTCGCGCGACTGGTCGACAGCGACCCGCAACGCGAAGCAGACGTGTACGCCAGCGCCATCGCCGCCGTAGACAGTCGCATCGCTCTGTGGGACGGCTTGCGCCTGAGCATGAACGAGCCTCTGGCGGAGGTGAACCCATGAACGCCGCCGACTATCTGTCGTTCGCCGATGCCTGGGAGAGCCGCGCCACCATCCGCACACGCCCGCGTCGCCTGCTGGAGAACGACGACAGGCTGATTTATCCGCTGAGCCGGCAACCGCTGGTTCTCAGCCAGACGTTTGTGCGCGAGTGCCCGGAGCAGCGCGACTTCGCCCTGGTGCAGACGCTCTACAAATTCATCAATGACGTGGTGATCTTCGAAACGGAAATCGTCGACAAGACCGCCCGTAGCATTGCCAAGAATCGCTTCGCCGTGGCATTCCCGTTCGCCTGTCGCTACGACGCCATGACGGTGGTGGTCGATGAGGATTACCACGCGTTGGTCGCCATGGATTTCATGCAGCAGGCCATCGCCATGACTGGCATCACACCCATCGGGCTGCCTGAAGAAATCGAGTTGAGCCGGGCGATCCCGGCAGCCATCGCTATGGCACCGGAACACCTGCGCAGCGCTGTGGAGCTGATTTGCGTGGCGATTGCCGAAAACACCGTGACCGGTGACGTTGCCGCGTTCGCCAAGGACGATACCGTCAAGCAGTCGATCAAGGGCTTGATGGCCGACCACTTGCTCGACGAGGGCCGGCACTCCGGATTCTGGTCGCGGATGGTGCGCATCTACTGGCACACCGCAAGCGCAGACGACCGAGAGTGCATCGCGCGAATCCTCCCGGTGTTCATCGGCCACTACCTGACCAACGACATCCAGAAGGCCTTTGACTTCCAACTGATCGACGCTTTGCAGATCAGCGATGCCGCGCGCCAATCCCTCAAGAATGAGGTGTCCGGCCTGGCCTTCCCGATCAATCGCCATCACCCGCTGGTCGCCAACATCGTGCGGTTTTTCCGCAGCAGTTCGCTGCTCGATTCGCCGTGCGTGCAAAGCGCCTTGAGTGACTATTTGCTTTGACGAGGAACCTGTCATGAGACGTCTCGAAATTCTGCTTGCCGGCCACAGCCAGGCCCTGACCGACCTGGCGCTGGAACTCGAACAACACGGTCATGCACTGACACGGGTAACGACAATCGATGCACCCTTGCCGGAGCATCTGGATCTGATGATCGATGATGCCAGCCTGAACCCGCTTGTTTTCAGTCCTGCACCGCGCCTGACGCTGCAACTGGGCATCGGCCCTTCGCCAGCTTCAGGATTATCGCCGCTGGATCTGTTATTCACCGTTGATGCGACTTTGGTCAGTCGCGTGCCGATTGCCGATGAACCCTCGGGCAATGGTCAGGCACTGCGTCTGCGCGCAATCAAGGAACTGGTGGATCACGTCGCCCTGCTGGTCAGTCGCTACTCCCGCGACGCTGAGTATTTCCTGCTTGCACAACCGGCCATTTGCCCTCACTTCGCAACGTTCGAAAACCTGCTGTATCTCGACAGCCTCGCTTACATCCATCGCCGTAATGCAACCGCTGCACCATGGCTGCTGGAGCTCGCCGAAATACCGATGATCGAACGGCTTGAACAGCGTTTCATTCAGAGTGCCGACAGGCCTGCGTTGACCGTTGCCGGGACCACCCTCGACTATCGCCAGTTGCACACCCTGAGCCGTGCTATCGAGCAGCGATTGCAGCCCTTGCTCAGCCAGCATGAAGCCCCGTTGGTGGTGGGAATCTGCCTGCCGAAATGCAGCGCGTTGTACGCAGGGATCCTGGCGATTCTGGGCAGCGGCGCGGTGTATTTACCCCTGGAACCAAGCCATCCGCTGCAACGTCAGCGGTTCATCCTGTCAAATGCCGGCGCGGTGTTACTCCTGCATGACGGTCGGCATCCGCTTGCCGCGCAAATGCCGGGAATCGATATCACTTCGATCGATGCCAGCGACGTCAATCTTGAGCAACCGTTGATGCGTCAACGCCCCGTGCTTGAGGCGCCGTGCATGGCCCTCTACACATCGGGAACCACCGGCCAGCCCAAAGGCGTGTTGCTCAGCCAGGCCAATCTTGCTCACTTCACCGCATGGTATGCCGACTATGTGCAGCTGACCGAAGCGAGTCGGGTTCTGCAATTTTCCTCACTGAGCTTTGACTCATCGCTGATCGATATTTTCCCGACGCTGCTGCAGGGTGCCGAATTGATCGTGCCTGCTGAAGACCAGCGCCGCGATCCGCTGCAACTGGTGGAGCTGATCCGTCTTCGGCAACTGAGCCACGCCTTTTTGCCACCAGCGCTGCTGAGCATTCTGCCGCTGGAGTCATTGCACAACCTCGAACACGTGATGACGGGTGGTGATGTCTGCGAGCCGTGGGTGATCCAGCAACTGACTCGCCAAGGCAATCTCCACAACCTCTATGGCCCCACCGAAGCCACCGTGCTGATTACTGCGCGGCAGTTGCAAAGAGATGACAACAACCGGACCCTCGGCGATCCGATCGCCAACAGTCAGGTGCTGATCCTCGATGATGATTTGCAACCGGTGACAGAGCATGCCGTCGGTGAGTTGTACATCGCAGGGCCCGGTGTGTGCCTGGGTTATCTGAACAACCCGCAGCAGACCGCCGAACGCTATCTGACCCTGACGTTGCCTGATGGCCAGCACTTGCGTGTCTATCGCACCGGGGACATGGCGAAGTGGACGAACGAAGGGATCGAGCTGTGCGGACGGCGCGACAATCAGGTAAAGATTCGCGGTTTCCGAGTCGAGCCAGAAGAGATCGAACGCTGCCTGCGCGACAGCCAGTTGTACCGCCAAGTGGCGGTGGTGATCGACAGCCATCGTCGAATCCTGGCCTTCCTTGCACAGCCTCAAGAACACCATGGCGGTATGGCGCGCAATGCGCTGAAGGCTCACGCCATGCAGTATCTGCCGGAGTACATGCAGCCGGTGGCGTGGACCGAACTGGCGGGCATGCCGTACGCCAGCAACGGTAAGGTCGATCGCAAAGCGCTGCTGGCGCTGCCGGTCAGTGTCAGCGAAAACACCCCGCGACGCCTGCCGGTCAATGCCGATGAAGCGCTGCTGCTGGAGATCTGGGCCGATCTGCTGGAGTTGCCGGCCGGCGATATTTCCACCGATGAAAGCTTCTTCAATCTGGGAGGTCACTCCATCCTGTTGTCGCGCATGCTCCTGCGTTTGCGCGAAGAATTCGGTCGCAGCATATCGATCAACCGCTTCATCGAACTGCCTACCATCACCAAGCTTGCGACACTGGTGCGGGGTTCAGGCCGTGAAGAAGTATTGAGCGACCGAGCCTTGGCCGATGCCTCTCGCGAACTGCATGTGCAGCCATTGCCCATCAGCCGTCTGGGCGATGTACACAAAGTCATCGTCACCGGCGCCAACAGTTTCGTCGGGGTGCACATCGTCGAAGCGCTGTTGGGGTGGGGTGCCAGTGAAGTCGCTTGTCTGGTCCGCGACGGCAACGGGCAAACGGCGGCTGAGCGGTTTGCTCAGGCGTTGCGTGAGAACCGCCTGGAGCATCTGGACCTGAGTCGGGTGCGGGTGTACGCGGCAGATATCACCCAGCCAGGCCTGGGGCTGGCCGACGAGGACTACCTGCGCCTGGATCGAGAGTTCGGCGCCTTGGTGCACAACGCCGCCAACGTCAATCACGTACTCGATTACCAATCGCTGGCGCGGGACAACGTCGAGCCGATTTTCGAATGCCTGCGGCTTTGCGAAGGACACAGCAAAAAGATCTTCAACTTCGTCTCGACGCTCTCGGCTTCCAGCGCGGTTTCCGCAGATGGCAAGGTACTGGAGCTGCCCGCCGCGCAGACTCCACCCATCTACATCAAGAACGGCTACAACCTGTCCAAATGGGTCGGCGAGCGGATCCTGCAACGGGCGCGGGAGCGCGGTGTGCAAGTCAATATCTATCGCCCCGGCAACATCAGCTTCAACAGCCTTACAGGCGTCTGCCAGCCACACAAGAACCGTTTGATGTTGATGCTCAAAGGCTCGATCCAACTGGGCCAGGTGCCGGAGTTCGCGCTGAATTTCGATCTGATGCCGGTGGACTTCCTCGCCCGCTTCATCGCCTTCCATGCCAGCCGCTATCAGTCGGAAAAAGCGGTGTTCAACCTGCACAACCCCGAGCCCCTGAGCTGGGACCGATACGTGGCGTCGTTTCGTGAAGCCGGGCAGGAATTTTCATTGGTCAGCGTTGCAGACTGGCAGCAGCAACTGGCTCGGGTCGACAGCGATAACGCGCTGTTCGGCGTGCTCGGCTTCTACCTCAACGGCTTTGAAGAAGACATCGGCGACATCTCGATGATCGGTCACGACAACGCCCAGGCCGGTGTGTGGCAGATGGGCGCGTGTTATCCGGAAAAGACCACGGCGCTGCTGCGCCGTGGCTGCGACTACCTCAAGGAAATCAATTTCATCTGAGTCATCCCAACCCGCACGGAGCAAAACCATGAGCACTCTGCAACCCGATACCCTGATCCAAAATCCACAAGGCTGCCACGTTGTATCCTCGGTGGAAATCCCTGCCGAGGCCGCACGGGTCTGGGCCGTTGTCGGCAACTTTGCCGGCTTCGACCGATTCATACCTGCGCTGTCGCACATTGAAATGACGGGTGAGGGAGTGGCTTCCCTGCGCAAAAAGCACTTCAGGGACGGCAACCTTGTCGTCGAGCAACTCAACTCCCACGACGATCACACGATGAGCATGACCTGGACCACGATCTACAACACCCTGGGTGTGGCCAATCTGTGGGCGGCGATGCAGGTGACTCCCATTGATTCAGGCAAATCCGTTGCGACCTGGACGATCATCGCCGAACCGGCGCAGGGAGGTGCTGACGCGATGCCAGGGTTCCAGGCGTTCGTCCAGGGCTTTGCCGATGATGCGATGAACAATGTGTTGAAGTTATTTGTATAAGGCTTTTGTTTTGCGGTGACCGCCAACGGCTTTTGGCTGCCCTGAAACGACAAAACCCCTGTCTGCGTTAGCAGACAGGGGTTTTGAATTTGAATCTTGACGATGACCTACTCTCACATGGGGAAACCCCACACTACCATCGGCGAT
>NZ_RCNW01000521.1:0-4034 GCF_004307605.1 Pseudomonas sp. Sample_24 | reverse complement strand
GATAAATCCCGGTGAACAGCGCCACCACCTCCTCATCACTCACACCCACCGGTTCGAAGCGACCAGACCAGGTCACCCGCGCGCCCAGATCGTTCCCACGCTCTGCGTGGGAATGCAGCCTGGGACGCTCCGCGGCCCTTTCGGAAGCCTGGAACGCGGAGCGTCCCTTGAAGCATTCCCACGCTCCGCGTGGGAACGATCGACGAGTCAAGCCGGGTATTTGGCTCGCAGGGCCTCAAGCCCTCCCTGATAAATCCCGGTGAACAGCGCCACCACCTCCTCATCACTCACACCCACCGGTTCGAAGCGACCAGACCAGGTCACCCGCGCGCCCTGCCCTTGCGCTTCGACCTTGATCGTCGCCAGATAGTCAGTGGCCGGAAACGGTGCCTGCAAAATCGAGTAGCTGTAAGTCCTGGCGGCGTTGTCGAACGCTTGCAGGCGCTCGACCACTACTGCGCCGTCCGCCGTTTGCAGGCTGCGCACGCGCCCGCCTTCGCTCAGCTCGCTCTGGGGAATGAACGGTAGCCAGTCCGGTAGCGAGTTGAAGCCACCGATCAATTGCCAGACCTGATCGGCCGAAGCCGGGATGTCGATGAATGCTGATGCAGTTGCCATGTAAAGCTCTCTCTCAATGAATAAAGTCAGATAGCCATGCTGTCGACGACACCGCCGTCGACTCGCAGGGCCGCGCCGGTGGTGGCCGAGGATAACGGCGAAGCGATGTACGCCACCAGATTGGCGACTTCCTCGACATGCGCCACGCGCTGGATGATCGAGGTTGGTCGGGCGGTGCGCACGAAGGCGTCGGCTTCCTCCTGCAAGCTGCGACCGGATTGGGCCATGGCATCCTTGAGCATCAGCTCCACGCCGTCGGTCAACGTCGGGCCCGGCAGAATCGCATTCACCGTCACCCCAGTGCCCGCCAGCCGTTTGGCCAGCCCGTGGGAGACCGCCAGGTTGGCGCTTTTGGTCACGCCATAGTTGAGCATGTCAGCCGGAATCGCGATCCCGGATTCCGAAGACAGGAAAATCACCCGCCCCCAGCCTTGCTTGACCATGTCCGGGACGTAATGCCGTGACAGGCGCACACCGGAGATCACGTTGATCTCATAGAAGCGCGTCCACTCGCTGTCGGGGGTCTCAAAGAAGTCCACCGCGTTGAAGATCCCGAGGTTGTTTACCAGGATGTCGGCACGTGGTTCGGCGGCAAACAGTTTCTCGGCGCCTTCGGCGGTGCCCAGGTCTGCGGTCAGCCCGCGTAACTGTGCATTCGGCACGCTCTGGCGAATGCTTGCCAAAGCCTGCTCGACCTTGGCCGACTCGCGGCCGATCACCACCACGGTGGCGCCGGATTCGGCCAGCGCCCGGCTGATGCCCAGGCCGATGCCCGCGGTGCTGCCGCTGACAATCGCCAGTTTTCCACTCAAATCGATTTTCATTTTCAGGCTCCAATGATTGGCAACGGGGCGCGCTCGGACACCAGTTTTGCGTCGCGCATCGCTTGCCAGAAGGCTGCAGGAATCACCGCCGACAACGCGGCCACATCTTCGGCGATTCGCTCTGGTCGGCTGGCACCTGGAATAACCGCCGCCACAGCCGGGTTGGCCAACGAGAACTGCAACGCCGCCGCTTTGATGTCGACACCATGGGCCGCGGCAATACGCTTGATCTGCTCGACCTTGCTGACGATGGCCGGGCTGGCCTTCTGATACTCGAAGTGCGCGCCACCGGCGAGGATGCCCGAACTGTAAGGGCCGCCGACCACGATTTCGACGTTCTGTGCCAGGGCGGCGTCCATCAAGCGTTGCAATGCGCGGTCATGGTCGAGAAGAGTGTAGCGACCCGCCAGCAGAAAACCGTCCGGCTGCGCTTCGCTCAGATCAAGGGTCAATTCGCAGGGTTCGACCTTGTTCACACCCAGGCCCCAACCTTTGATTACGCCTTCTTCGCGCAAGCGGGTCAGCACTTTGAAAGCACCGGTGCGGGCCTGGTTGAAGTATTCCAACCATTGATCGCCGTAGAAATCCTGAGCGATGTCATGCACCCAGACGATGTCCAGGCGATCGGTTTGCAGGCGCTTGAGGCTATCTTCAATGGAGCGCAGGGTCGCGTCGGCGCTGTAGTCGTTGATGATCTTGTTAGGGCGACCGTGCTCGAACACCCCGCTCTTCTCGCCCAGATCGCGGGCCGCAGCGTCTTCCACTTCATCGAGAATCACTCGGCCGACCTTGCTGCTGAGCACATAGTCGTCGCGGTTATAGCGCGACAGTGCGGCGCCGAGGCGGATTTCCGACAGGCCCGAGCCGTAGAACGGCGCGGTGTCGAAGTAACGCACGCCGGCATCCCAGGCGGCGTGAACGGTGGCTTGCGCTTCTTCTTCAGCAATGGCGCGGAACATGTTGCCCAGTGGTGCAGTACCGAAGCCCAGCGCGCCGGGCAGTTTATCTTTCAAGCTCATGATTCAATCCTCATCGTTTCAGTGGCCAGTGCTTGACCGTTGAGCAGATCCTAGATTGCGGCGTTCGGACCGTCCAAGACATAATGTGCAGTACTTGAGTCCCCAGAGGTCTGACATGATCGACATCCGCCAATTGCGCTACTTCGTCGCCGTCGCCGAAGAAGAACACGTTGGTCGCGCCGCCGAGCGCCTGCATATTTCCCAGTCGCCCCTGAGCCGGCAGATCGCCCAGCTCGAAGAGCGCCTGGGCCTGACCTTGTTCGAGCGCAGCCAGCAACGCATCCGCCTGACCCGCGACGGCCAGACGTTCCTCGCCGAAACCCGCGCCCTGCTGACCCACGCCAATCGCTTGGAATCCCTGGGCAAACGCCTGGGGCGCGGCGAAGAAGGCGGCTTGTGCATCGGCTACATCGAAAACGCCATGCACGCCGGTGTGCTGCCCAATGCCCTGCGCGTGCTGCGGGTCGACCGGCCGAACGTACATGTCGCGCTGTACAACCTGAGTTCCGCCGAACAACTCGAAGGCCTGCGTCAGCGTAGTCTGGATATCGCTCTGGTCAGCGAGCCGCCGACCGATGACGACCCGGACTTGCTGGGTTTTCAGGTTCTGGACGATCCGATGCTGCTGGCCTTGCCCGAAGATCATCCGCTGGCGCAGCAATCGACACTGACGGCCGCCGACCTCGCCGATAAGGAATGGATCGGCGTTCAACATCGGCAGAATGCCAATGGCCACGACGACTTCGTCAGCGCCTGCATCCGCGCCGGTTTCACCCCGGACATTCGCATGCAAGCGACCGAGCCGTTCACCGCATTGGGTTTGGTGGCCTCGGGGCTGGGCATCGCGATGATTCAGAAAGGCTTGAGCCGCAACGCACCGCCGGGCGTGCTGCTGCGGGATGTGCCGTGGATCGCCTACACCACACCGCTGTGGGCCGCATGGCACCGGATCAATTTGCGGCCGTTGGTGGAGACATTCAGGAAAGTCCTGACACACCCGGCCGACTGATCACACACCCGTCCTGTAGGAGCACAGCTTGCTGGCGATGGCGATTTCAAAGGCGCCATCGCCAGCAAGCTGTGCTCCTACAATTGATTGATGTCGTGTTGAAGATCCGTGTGGGAGCGAGCCTGCTCGCGATGGCGGCATCTGTTTAAAGCATATGTTTAACGACTGTCAGCGAAACTTGATGAAAGCTACAACACCTTGCGTCATTGCCTACGGTTACGCCAGAATCCGCCGGCTTACGCGCCTTGGGTCCGGGCCTTATCCTTAGCCGGTCGCTGAAAAAAACAGCGATCGGGTTTGGTAGCCCGGAGTACTGCGCGTAGCGCCACTTCAAGCAATAACTGCTTTTATGGTCGCCATGCGCAGGGCCTTTTCGGAGGCGCCGGTTCCAGTACTCCGGTCTACCAACCTGTGCATGGTCACCACCCATTCGTTTGGTAGCGAAAGTGATGGCTCCCATTTTGCTAGTACTGGAGTTCTATCAATGATCAAACCATCCCCCAACCCGCCAGAATCAGATCCAGCCTCCCCCTACGAAAGCCCCGATTTCAAGCAGTTCCACGA
>NZ_RCNW01000244.1:0-4046 GCF_004307605.1 Pseudomonas sp. Sample_24 | reverse complement strand
CACAAATAGCTCCCTCCCCACAGGGGTGTGTTTGCCACAAATCATCAGTGGGCATGCCGTCCTTGAGCTGATGCTCAAACCCGAGTACGGGCAGTTTGAAGAAGAAAGGGCTGTTGTGGCGAGGGAGCTTGCTCCCGCTGGGTGGCGAAGCCGCCCCGAACCCTGCAACACGGCGCTGTCAGGAGGATCGCGTCAACCTGATTGCGACTGCTGCGCAGCCGAGCGGGAGCAAGCTCCCTCGCCACAGGGATGTGTTTGCCACAAATAGCTCCCTCCCCGCAGGGATGTGTTTGCCACAAATAGCTTCCTCCCCACAGGGATGTGTTTGCCACAAATCATCAGTGGGCATGCCGTCCTTGAGCTAGAACGGTTAGGATACCTGCCTGATTTTCCAGCCTTGTTATCGGAGTTGCCCATGAGCGCCGTCAATCGCGCAGCGGTGGAAGCCGTCCTTCGCCAATACACCGACCCTTATCTGAACCAGAACCCGGTCAGCGCCGGGTGCGTGCGCAACATCGACATTCAGGGCGACCGCGTCAGCGTCCAGCTCGAATTGGGTTACGCCGCCGGTCTGTTCAAGAGTGGCTGGGCGCAGATGCTGGAAATGGCTATTCAAGGCCTCGAAGGTGTGTCCAGTGCAAAAGTCGACATCACCAGCGTGATTGCCGCACACAAGGCTCAGGCGCAGATCCCGGGGCTGGCCAACGTGAAAAACGTCGTGGCCGTGGCGTCAGGCAAGGGTGGCGTGGGCAAATCCACCACCGCGGCCAACCTGGCACTGGCCCTCGCCCGCGAAGGCGCCAAGGTTGGGATTCTCGACGCCGACATCTACGGTCCGAGCCAGGGCATCATGTTCGGCATCGCCGAAGGCACCCGCCCGCAGATCAAAGATCAGAAGTGGTTCGTGCCGATCCAGTCCCACGGCGTCGAAGTCATGTCCATGGCCTTCCTGACCGACGACAACACGCCAATGGTCTGGCGCGGACCGATGGTTTCCGGTGCCTTGCTGCAACTGGTCACCCAGACTGCATGGGGCGATCTGGATTACCTGGTCATCGACATGCCGCCAGGCACCGGCGACATCCAGCTGACCCTGGCGCAGAAAGTCCCGGTGGCCGGCGCCGTCATCGTCACTACCCCGCAGGACCTGGCATTGCTGGACGCTCGCAAGGGCGTCGAAATGTTCCGCAAGGTCAACATTCCGGTGTTGGGCGTGGTGGAAAACATGGCCGTGCACATCTGCTCGAACTGTGGGCATGCCGAGCATTTGTTCGGTGAGGGCGGCGGGGTGAAACTGGCCAATCAGTACGGCGTCGAACTGCTGGCTTCGTTGCCGCTGGCGATGGCCATCCGCGAACAGGCCGATGGTGGCAAGCCAACAGTGATCGCCGAGCCGGACAGTCCGATAGCACTGGTTTATCAGGAACTGGCCCGCCACGTCGGTGCGCGGATCGTATTGCAGGAAGCGTTGACGCCAGCGATGCCGAACATCAGCATCAGCGACGATTGATTCGCTTTTTGCAGGAGCCAGGCTTGCCGGCGAAGGCGGTCTAGAGGACGCCTTCGCCGGCAAGTCTGGTTCCTGCAAATTCTGGGTGAGCCTTAGATGCGCAACCCGCCATCCATCTCCAGAATCCGCCCGGTGTAGTAGTCGTTCTCGAAAATGTACGCCGCCGAATGGGCGATTTCTTCCGGCTTGCCCATGCGTTTGAGCGGAATCCCGGCAGTCATCTTCTCCAGCGCTTCAGGCTTCATGCCCAAAGTCATTTCGGTTTCGATGAAGCCCGGTGCAATGCCGGCCACGCGAATGCCGTAGCGCGCCAGTTCCTTGGCCCAGGTCACGGTGGCCGCAGCGACGCCGGCCTTGGCGGCAGAGTAGTTGGTCTGGCCGATGTTGCCAGCGCGGGAAATCGACGAGATATTGATAATCGCGCCATTGTTGTTCAGTTCAACCATTTTCGCCGCAACTTCACGGGTGCACAGGAATACACCGGTCAGGTTGACGTCGATCACTGCCTGCCACTGCGCCAGGCTCATTTTGGTCATTTCACCGTCCTTGACCTTGAGCAGCAGGCCATCGCGCAGGATGCCGGCGTTGTTGATCAGGCCATGGATCGCACCGAAGTCTTCGGCGACCTGGGCAACCATGTGCGTGACTTGTTCTTCGTTGGCCACATTGCACAAGTAAGCGCGAGCTTCGACGCCTTTGGCTTTGCAGGCGGCGACCGCGTCATCGAGTTTTTCCTGGTTCAGGTCAACCAATGCCAGCTTCGAGCCTTTGCCAGCGAAATACTCGGCCATGGAGCGGCCTAAACCCTGGCAACCGCCCGTGATAATGATTACTTTGTCAGTGAGTTGCATTCGCATGCCCCGGTAGCAGGTCTGAGTGGTTTCCTTGCTAGATAGCCTCTCGATCTGCGCCTGACCTGGCTTGGCTGCACATGAGAATTGCCCGATGGCGTGCTGGGACTTTCCAGCGCAGCCCGTCCGTTTTTTTGACGGATTCTATATAAGGAGTCATAAATTGAGCGTTGAAGCGGCTAAGCATGCACGAGAATTGCTTCTCAAGGAATACCGTGGAGTGCTCTCGACGCACTCCAAAGCAATGCCCGGTTTTCCGTTCGGCTCAGTGGTTCCGTATTGCCTGGATGAGCATGGCCGACCGTTGATCCTGATCAGCCGTATCGCGCAGCACACGCACAATCTGCAAAAAGATCCGAAATGTTCATTGTTCGTCGGTGAACGCGGCGCTGAAGATGTACAGGCCGTCGGTCGACTGACTTACCTGGCCGAAGCCCGACAGCTGGAAGACGCCGCGGCCATTGACGCCGCTGCCGAGCGCTATTACCGCTACTTTCCGGAATCGCAGAGCTACCACACCGCCCATGATTTTGATTTCTGGGTACTGACGCCGGTCCGTCATCGCTACATCGGTGGATTCGGTGCGATCCACTGGGTCAATGAGCTGACGCTGGCCAACCCGTTTGCCGGCAAGGCTGAAATCAGCATGGTCGAGCACATGAACGCCGATCACGCCAAAGCGATTGCCCATTACGTGGAACTGGCCGGTTTGCCAAAGACTTCCCCGGCGCAAATGGTCGGCATCGACAGCGAAGGCATGCACCTGCGCATCGGTCAAAGCCTCTACTGGCTACCGTTCCAGGCACCATGTAATACGCCGACACAAGTTCGCGAAGCCTTGGTTTTCCTGGCCCACGCTGAGCATTGGCCGAAAAATGAAGTGGCCGACGCTTGAATTCACGAAACGGCGACGTCATCTAAGGTGAACTGGCAAGGCATTCTTGCGTTGAGGAACCATTTGATGCGCCCTTTTTTGTTGCTCTTTCTGCTGTTCCCGGTGTTGGAGCTGTTCGTATTCGTCAAGGTGGCAGGGGCGATCGGGTTTTTCCCGGCCCTGCTGCTGGTAATACTCGGTTCGATGTTCGGTGTTTTTGTGCTGCGCATTGCCGGCCTGGCCACCGCACTGCGTGCCCGTGAAAGCCTGAACCGCGGTGAGCTACCGGCCCAGACCATGCTCGAAGGTCTGATGCTGGCGCTGGCCGGTGGCCTGTTGATCCTGCCCGGCTTCATCAGCGATGTGATCGGCCTGATCATGCTGTTGCCGATCAGTCGTCGTCTGCTGGCCAATAAAATGCGCCAGCGCGCCGAGGAACAGGCGATTCGCCAACGCGCGTTTGCCGATGACCTTCAGGCCCGTGGCGGCCCCGCACCACGCGAACCGCTGGGCCGTGAGCCCAACGTGATCGAAGGCGAGTTCGAACACCGCGATACCAAGTAATTCAATCTATCGACACGGCACCTTCGGGTGCCGTGATCGTTTGCGGGGCATCGACATGAAAATTTTTCGCTGCCGGCCCTTGTAATCAGCTTGTACGCCCTTATGTAACGGTCACCGCAAGGTTTCTGGCGATCACGCCAGACAGACTTCCGCGGTTCGCTCGACGAACCGCACCCGGCACCGCCGGACTTTGTTAAACCCGCCGGGACTACACCGGCCGATGAAAACCACAATTAGGAGAGATCGA
>NZ_RCNW01000330.1:0-688 GCF_004307605.1 Pseudomonas sp. Sample_24 | reverse complement strand
CCAAGGTGCAAATGAAACGATCTGCTTTCTTTATCTCCGATGGCACGGGCATTACCGCCGAAACCCTCGGCCAGAGCCTCCTGGCGCAGTTCGAAAACATTACCTTCAGCAAAGTCACGCGGCCGTACATCGACAACGTGGACAAAGCGCGGGCCATGGTACAACAAATCAACAAAGCCGCCGAAACCGACGGCTTTCGTCCGATTATCTTCGACACCATCGTCAATCAGGACATTCGTGAGATCCTCGCGACTTCCAATGGTTTCATGATCGACATTTTCTCGACGTTCCTGGCGCCGCTTGAACAGGAACTTACCGAGCATTCTTCCTACACCGTGGGCAAGTCCCACTCCATCGGCGCCAACACCAATTACATGGAGCGTATCGAGGCCGTTAACTTCGCCCTCGACAACGACGACGGCGCCCGCACGCACTATTACGACAAGGCCGACCTGATACTAGTGGGCGTGTCGCGATGTGGTAAGACGCCGACGTGCCTGTACATGGCGATGCAATTCGGCATCCGCGCGGCCAACTACCCGCTGACCGAAGACGACATGGAGCGCCTGCAACTGCCGTCCGCCCTGCGCGCCCACCAACACAAGCTGTTCGGCCTGACCATCGACCCGGACCGCCTCACCGCCATCCGCAACGAGCGCAAGCCCAACAGCCGTTATTCGAGCTACGC
>NZ_RCNW01000311.1:0-4049 GCF_004307605.1 Pseudomonas sp. Sample_24 | reverse complement strand
CAGGCATTCTGTAGCATTGGTCGGCGCGCCGTGGGTGCGTCTTTGCTTTATCAGATGGAGAGCGCTATGGCTTGGAATGAGCCGGGTGGCAACTCGAATAATCAGGATCCTTGGGGTGGCAAGCGTCGCAATAACGGCGACCGCAAGGGACCACCGGATCTCGACGAGGCCTTCCGAAAGCTGCAGGAAAGCCTGAACGGGTTGTTCGGTGGTGGTAAGAAACGGGGTGACGACGGTGGTGGTTCGGGCAAGAGTGGCGGCTTCGGCGGCCTGCTCGGCATCGGCCTGGTCGTTCTGGCGGCCGTATGGCTGTACAGCGCGGTCTATGTCGTCGACGAGCAGGAGCAAGCCGTGGTGCTGCGCTTCGGCAAGTACTACGAAACGGTCGGCCCGGGTCTGAACATCTACTTCCCGCCGATCGACAAGAAGTACATGGAAAACGTAACGCGTGAGCGTGCGTACACCAAGCAGGGCCAGATGCTGACTGAAGACGAGAACATCGTCGAAGTGCCGCTGACCGTGCAGTACAAGATCAGCAACCTGCAGGACTTCGTGCTGAGCGTCGATCAGCCGGAAGTCAGCCTGCAGCACGCGACCGACAGCGCACTGCGCCATGTGGTGGGTTCCACCGCGATGGACCAGGTGCTGACCGAAGGTCGTGAATTGATGGCCAGCGAGATCAAGGAGCGTCTGCAACGCTTCATGGATACGTATCGCACCGGCATCACGGTCACCCAGGTCAACGTACAGAGCGCAGCGGCACCGCGTGAAGTCCAGGAAGCCTTCGATGACGTGATCCGCGCCCGTGAAGACGAGCAGCGTTCGCGTAACCAGGCCGAAACCTATGCCAACGGCGTCGTGCCGGAAGCCCGTGGTCAGGCCCAGCGCATTCTCGAAGACGCCAATGGCTACCGTGACGAAACCGTCTCGCGTGCCAAGGGTGAGGCCGATCGCTTCACCAAACTGGTCGCCGAGTATCGCAAGGCACCTGAAGTTACCCGCCAGCGTCTGTATCTGGACACCATGCAGGAAGTCTTCAGCAATACCAGCAAGGTTCTCGTGACCGGCAACAAGAATGGCCAGAGCAACCTGCTTTACCTGCCTCTGGACAAGATGGTCGAAAGTGGTCGCAGCACCAGCACTCCGGTGACCGGCGCCGCTGCCAGCAGCAATGAAGCGAATGCGCGTGCGGCAGCTGATCTGCAGCAACAGCAAGCACGTACCAGGGAGAGTCGCTGATGAGCAATAAATCGCTGATCGCCCTTATTGTCGGCGTCGTCGTGGCGATCGCTGCCTGGAACTGCTTCTACATCGTGGCTCAGACCGAGCGTGCGGTGTTGCTGCAGTTCGGTCGCGTGGTCCAGACCGATGTTCAGCCAGGCCTGCATGTGAAAGTGCCTTACGTTAACCAGGTGCGCAAATTCGACGCACGCCTGATGACGCTCGATGCACCGACACAGCGCTTCCTGACGCTGGAGAAGAAAGCCGTGATGGTCGATGCCTACGCCAAGTGGCGCGTGAAGGACGCCGAGCGTTTCTACACCGCGACTTCCGGCCTCAAGCAGATCGCCGACGAACGTCTGTCCCGTCGTCTCGAATCCGGGCTGCGTGATCAGTTCGGCAAGCGCACCTTGCACGAAGTCGTGTCGGGTGAGCGTGATGCACTGATGGCGGATATCACGGCGTCGTTGAACAAGATGGCTGAAAAAGAGCTGGGCATCGAAGTTGTGGATGTCCGGGTCAAAACCATCGACCTGCCGAAAGAAGTGAACCGCAGTGTGTTCGAGCGTATGAGCACCGAGCGTGAGCGTGAAGCTCGCGAGCACCGCGCCAAGGGTAACGAGCTGGCTGAAGGCATTCGTGCCGATGCCGATCGTCAGCGCCGCGTGTTGTTGGCGGAAGCCTATCGTGAATCTGAAGAGATTCGTGGTGATGGCGATGCCCAGGCCGCTTCGATCTACTCCAAGGCCTACGGTCAGGATCAGGAGTTCTACGCGTTCTACCGTAGCCTGCGTGCCTACCGTGAAAGCTTCGCGAACAAATCTGACGTCATGGTTCTTGACCCAAGCAGCGACTTCTTCCATTACCTGGAAAAAGCCAAGCCTTGATACGACGCTGACCTGAATCATCCTCCGCCGGGCGGCTAAAACCTCTGGCGGGGTGATCCTTTGGGAAAACGTGTGTATGATGCGGCAGCCGGGAAATTCCCGGCTTTTTTGCGTCTGCATGTTTGATTGCTGTTTTATGCAGGTGCCCGAGCGCTATGGCTCGAAAGGTTTTACGAGGAAAGTGGTCGGCGAAGCCCGTTTCAGGCTTTTCGCCACGTCGCTCATGCGCGTGGTTTGCGCTGGGCCGGTCATTTTCTGCTTCACTCAAGGCTCGCCCAAAGGCTGGCTGCCCGGATCATAGGGGATTGGCGTAATGGCAACGGTAGACCGCTGGCTGCTGCCAGATGGCATCGAAGAAGTACTGCCACCGGAAGCTGCGCGTATTGAAGTCGCGCGTCGTCAGGTGTTGGATCTGTTCCAGAGCTGGGGTTACGAGTTTGTCGTGACTCCCCATATCGAGTACCTGGAATCCTTGCTGACCGGCGCGGGCCAGGATCTGGACCTGCGTACCTTCAAGGTGATCGATCCTCAGTCGGGTCGTCAGATGGGTTTCCGGGCCGACATCACGCCACAGGTGGCGCGCATCGATGCGCACACCCTGCGACGCGAAGGTCCGAACCGTCTCTGCTATGCCGGCAGCGTGCTACATGCGCAGCCGCGCGCCTTGTCGTCCTCGCGCAGCCCGATTCAACTGGGTGCCGAGTTGTACGGCGACGGTAGCCCGAGCAGTGATGTCGAAGTCATCAGTTTAATGCTGGCCATGCTGCAACTGGCGGATGTGCCGGATGTGCACATGGACCTGGGGCATGTCGGTATTTACCGCGGCCTGGCGCGCGCCGCCGGTTTGTCGGGCGAAGTTGAGCAGCAGTTGTTCGATGCGCTGCAACGCAAGGCCATCGACGAGGTCATTACCTTGACCGAGGGCTTGCCTGCCGATCTGTCGGGCATGCTGCGGGCGTTGGTCGACCTGTGTGGCGGCCGTGAAGTCCTGGCGGCGGCGCGTGAGCGTCTGGCCAAGGCCCCGGCCCCGGTTCTGGCTGCACTGGATGACTTGCTGGCGATCGCCGAGCGTCTGTCCGCGCGCTTCCCGGAGCTGCCGCTGTATTTCGATCTGGGCGAACTGCGCGGCTACCACTACCACACCGGTGTGGTGTTCGCTGTATTCGTACCGGGTGTTGGTCAATCCATCGCTCAGGGTGGTCGTTACGACGACATCGGCGCCGACTTCGGTCGTGCCCGCCCGGCAACCGGCTTCTCCACCGATTTGAAAACCCTGGTGACCCTGGGGCGTGCTGAGATCGAGCTACCGTCTGGCGGTATCTGGATGCCTGACAGTACGGATGCGGCACTCTGGCAGCAGGTTTGCCAGTTGCGCAGTGAGGGTCAGCGTGTCGTTCAGGCCTTGCCTGGACAACCTTTGGCCGCCGCCCGTGAAGCGGACTGCGACCGGCAATTGATTCAGCAGAACGGGCTTTGGCAAGTATCGCCACTGGCTTCTTGAGTTTTCCTGCCGGCCGCCGCCGGCACCAAGTTTGCGCGAATGAGGACAAGTGTTATGGGTAAGAATGTCGTAGTCCTGGGCACCCAATGGGGTGATGAGGGCAAAGGCAAGATCGTTGATCTGCTGACCGAACATGCTGCCGCCGTAGTGCGCTACCAGGGTGGCCACAACGCTGGCCACACGCTGGTGATCGACGGTGAAAAAACTGTCTTGCACCTGATTCCGTCGGGCGTACTGCGCGAAGGCGTGCAGTGCCTGATCGGTAATGGCGTGGTGGTTGCACCTGACGCCCTGCTGCGGGAAATCAACAAGCTGGAAGAGAAAGGCGTACCGGTGCGCGAGCGCCTGCGTATCAGCCCGTCCTGCCCGCTGATCCTGTCCTTCCACGTTGCGCTGGACCAGGCCCGTGAAAAGGCCCGTGGCGAGCTGAAGATCGGCAC
>NZ_RCNW01000397.1:0-4051 GCF_004307605.1 Pseudomonas sp. Sample_24 | reverse complement strand
GTGTCGCCATCGTTGACGGCGGTCAGCAGGGCTTCGCCTTCGTTGCCGAGGAAACCTTGAATGGTCTTGTGCGCTTGCGGCGACAGGCGGCCCTGGTCGAGCAATTCCTGAACGGCTTCGGCCACCGGGCGATAGTTCTCGCTCTCGGCGCGGAAGGCGTGCAGGTCATGGAAGCGGTTCGGATCGAGCAGGCGCAGACGGGCGAAGTGGCTGTCCTGGCCGAGTTGTTCCGGCGTTGCGGTCAACAACAGTACGCCGGGAATGGTTTCGGCGAGTTGCTCGACCAGCGAGTATTCAGGGCTGACCTGATCTTCGTGCCATACCAGGTGGTGCGCTTCGTCGACCACCAGCAAGTCCCAGCCGGCGGCGAACAGTGCGTCCTGGGCCTTCTCGTCTTCCACCAGCCATTCCAGGGCCACCAGCGCGAGCTGGGTGTCTTCGAACGGGTTGGAGGCATCGCTTTCAATGAAGCGCTCTTCGTCGAACAGTGCGACTTGCAGGTTGAAGCGCCGGCGCATTTCCACCAGCCACTGGTGCTGGAGATTTTCCGGCACCAGGATCAACACGCGATTGGCGCGGCCCGAGAGCAGTTGGCGATGGATCACCAGACCGGCTTCGATGGTCTTGCCCAGGCCTACTTCGTCAGCCAGCAATACCCGCGGTGCAATGCGGTCGGCCACTTCACGGGCGATGTGCAATTGGTGCGCGATCGGCTGCGCACGTACGCCACCCAAGCCCCAGAGGGAGGACTGCAACTGGCGGCTGGTGTGTTCGAGGGTGTGGTAACGCAGGGAGAACCAGGCTAGCGGATCGATTTGCCCGGCGAACAAACGGTCGCTGGCCAGGCGGAACTGAATGAAGTTCGACAGCTGGGTTTCCGGCAGGGTAACCACTTCGTTCTGCGCGTTGAGGCCGTGGTAGACCAGCAGGCCATCGACGTCGTCGACTTCGCGAACGGTCAGTTTCCAGCCTTCGAAGTGAGTAATCGAGTCACCCGGCGAAAACCGTACGCGGGTGAGGGGCGCATTCCTTAGCGCGTACTGGCGGGTGTCGCCAGTGGCCGGATAGAGCACGGTCAACAAGCGGCCGTCCTGTGCCAGAACGGTGCCCAAACCCAGCTCGGCTTCGCTGTCACTGATCCAGCGTTGCCCCGGTTGATACTGCTGCGCCATGCTGCCTGACTCCCACCTTGAAAAAGCGGGCTATCTTAACGGAATCAGGTCTCCAGACCAAAGGAATACCTGTGTGGGAGGTGCCGTAGGCTGCGTTTTTTTGATCCGCGTGGCCTGAACAAATCCTAGCTTGCGACCGTTAAGGCAGTGTCGATTGAGTCACAGTTTGCGACCGATGGCTCAAGTCGCCATTTGCGCAGCCGACAGCCTGCTGACAGGAGACCAAAAAATATGCTGCCACCGATGCTTCCCTTGAGTGCCGTGCCGATCACCTCTCAGCACGACCCGGTCCGCCCGCGCCCGGACATAGCACCCGTGGTGCCCGTGCAGGAAAGCTCCACGGACAGCACCATCGACCTGAAAAAGCGTGACCCTGAAGAAACCGCCTTGCTACTGCGCGAAGAACAGCGGCGCAAGCAGGAACAGGAAAGACGTCGCCGTGAAGCCGACGAAGACCCTGAAGCGCATCTGGCCATCCCAGGGGACGAACTCAATGCCGACAACACCGTACCGGTGGCGCCATTGATGGAAGATCAGCCCCGCCAGGGATTGTGGGTCGACATCGAGATTTGAGCGAGTGGCTGGTCAGCGCTGTCGCCAGACCGCATTATTGGCGCAAACCTGCCTCGGCAGCTGAATTCATTTGCCAGTGATGCACTGAACGCCATGAGCCAAGACGACAAACTGATCGACCTCAACGCCGAACGCGCCAAGCGTGTCCATGACCTCAACGAAAAACGCCTTAATGAAGTGCGTCAGGCGTTCGAGCAAGCCATGCCGCTGGGCAAGGCGAAGAAAAAACCGAAGAACAAACCGAAAAAACGTTGAATCCCCCGTCATCGGTTGATGCAGGTCAGTTTTTCCCCTCCTTTGAGCCCGGTCTCGGGCAACATTGATCCCGGTCAATTCTTTCTCCTGCCCGTTTGGGTAACTTAGCCCTATCGCAACAGGGCAACAGCAGGAGACGCGTCATGTTTTTCGACAACGTGGTGATCGCCGGAGTGCTGACCGTCAGCCTCATGTTCGTTTTTTTTGCAGGATTCGGATTTTTTATCTGGAAGGATTCGCACAAGCGGAAAAAACCGTAGGTCTTTCTGGATGAAATGAGCACGCAAGGCATTTTGGGCAACTTCGGTTGCCCTTTTTTTTGCCTGCGATTCCTTGAAGTTGATCGTTCCCACGCTCTGCGTTCTTGATCGTTCCCACGCTCTGCGTTCTTGATCGTTCCCACGCTCTGCGTGGGAATGCCGCCATGGACGCTCTGCGTCCAATTCTGACGCGGAGCGTCACGGGATTCATTCCCACGCAGAGCGTGGGAACGATCATCCGGTAATAAAAAAGGCGCGGTCCTTGCGGAGCGCGCCTTTTTCGTTCGGCAGCTGATCAGCTGCCGAGTGCCTTCGAGGCCAGCCAGAACAAACCGGCCGACAGGGCAACCGTGGCTGGCAGGGTCAGCACCCAGGCCAGCAGGATGGTTTTGACGGTGCCGCCTTGCAGACCGCTTTTGTTGGCGACCATGGTACCGGCCACGCCTGAAGACAGCACGTGGGTAGTGGACACCGGCAAGCTGAAGATGTTGGCCATGCCGATCAGGCTGGCAGTGGTGATCTGCGCCGACATGCCCTGGGAATAAGTCATGCCCTGCTTGCCGATTTTCTCACCGATGGTCAGAACCACGCGTTTCCAGCCCACCATGGTGCCCAGGCCGAGGGCCAGGGCCACCGCCAGAATCACCCAGAACGGCGCGTATTCGGTGGTGGTGGTCAAGTCCTTGCGCAGCTTGTCCAGGTCAGCCTTTTCACGGGCGGGCAGGCCTGGCAGCTTGCTGACTTTCTTCGCGGTGTCATCCAGGCAGAGCAGGTAGCGGCGCACTTCGATGCGGCTTTCCGCCGACAGCGAGCGGTAGTCGGCTACGCCCTTGAGGGTGCCCAGCAACGCGTTGATGGTCGGTTCGGTCTGCTGCGGGTTGCAGCGGAATTTCTCCGGCAGATCACCTTCCACGCTTTTGCCCAGTGCCAGGAACTCGCCGAGGGTTTCGGCGTTGCGCTGGTAGAACTGATTCAGATGCAAGGTGGCATCGCGGGTGCGTTCGATCTGGTAGGTGGTGCTGTTCAGATCAAGGACGAACTGCGCCGGCACGATACCGATCAGCACCAGCATGATCAGGCCGATACCTTTCTGGCCATCGTTGGAACCGTGCACGAAACTCACGGCCATGGCGGAGATCACCAAGACCAGGCGATTCCAGAACGGTGGGTGCTTTTTGTCATCGATCTTGCGGCGCTGTTCCGGCGTCTTGTGCATCTTCGACAGCGGACGCCACCATTTCAGGCCGATCAGAATCAGCGCTGCAATCAGGAAACCTGCCATCGGCGAGAACACCAGCGACATGGCGATATCGATTGCCTTCTGCCAGTTCACGCCATCGGCCAACGGAATCTCGTTGATCAGGGCGTTGGCCAGGCCTACACCGAGAATCGAGCCGATCAGCGTATGGGAGCTGGAAGCGGGGATACCGAAGTACCAGGTGCCCAGGTTCCAGGCGATGGCGGCGGCGAGCAACGAAAACACCATGGCCAGTCCATGACCGGTGTTCACATTGATCAGCAGCTCCACCGGCAGCAAGTGGACGATGGCATACGCCACGCCAACGCCGCCCAGCAACACGCCGAGGAAATTGAACACACCGGAAAAGAACACCGCCAGATGAGGCGGCATCGCTTTGGTGTAGATAACAGTGGCTACCGCGTTAGCGGTGTCATGAAATCCGTTGATGAACTCGAAGGCGAGGACAAAAGTCAGGGCGAGCAGGAGGCTCACTAGCACCCAAGCATCCAGTCCGCTGAATAAATCGATCATGAAGGTTTTCTGACCCGGTC
>NZ_RCNW01000335.1:0-4054 GCF_004307605.1 Pseudomonas sp. Sample_24 | reverse complement strand
GCCATCGACAGACGCTCTTTGACCGCACGCTCAACACGCACCAGGCCAACGCGGAACTGGTTCTCGGCCATTTCGCCTACGCAGCGAACACGACGGTTACCCAAGTGGTCGATATCATCGACGATGCCTTTACCGTTACGGATGTCGACCAGAGTCTTCAGAACCGCGACGATGTCTTCTTTGCACAGTACGCCCGAACCTTCGATCTCGGTACGACCGATACGACGGTTGAACTTCATCCGGCCGACCGCAGACAGGTCATAGCGCTCAGGGCTGAAGAACAGGTTGTTGAACAGAGTCTCGGCAGCGTCTTTGGTTGGCGGCTCGCCAGGACGCATCATGCGATAGATCTCGACCAGCGCTTCCAGTTGGTTGCTGGTGGAGTCGATCTTCAGCGTATCGGAGACGAACGGACCGCAGTCGATGTCGTTGGTGTACAGAGTTTCGATGCGAACAACGCCGGCCTTGGCGATTTTCGCCAGGATCTCGGTGTTCAGCTCGGTGTTGCACTCTGCCAGGATTTCGCCGGTAGCCGGGTGCACGATGACCTTCGCGGTAGTGCGACCCAGGACGTAGTCCAGTGGCACTTCCAGCTCTTTGATCCCGGCCTTTTCCAGCTGGTTGATGTGGCGAGCGGTGATACGACGACCTTGCTCGACAATAACCTTGCCTTTGTCGTCCTGGATGTCCAGAACCGCGATTTCACCGCGCAGACGCTGAGGTACCAGTTCCAGGCTCAGGTTCTCGCCTTTCACATGGAACACGTTGGTGGTGTAGAACGCGTCCAGCACTTCCTCGGTGGTATAGCCGAGCGCGCGCAGCAGTACCGATGCAGGCAGCTTGCGACGACGGTCGATACGCACGAACACGCAGTCTTTCGGGTCGAACTCGAAGTCCAGCCACGAACCGCGGTAAGGAATGATGCGCGCGGAGTACAGCAGTTTACCGGAGCTGTGCGTCTTGCCACGGTCGTGGTCGAAGAACACGCCCGGGGAACGGTGCAGCTGGGAAACGATTACACGCTCGGTACCGTTGATTACGAAGGTACCGTTCTCAGTCATCAGGGGGATTTCACCCATGTAGACTTCTTGCTCTTTGATGTCCTTGATCGCTTTGTTCGACGATTCTTTGTCGAAAATGATCAGGCGCACTTTTACCCGCAAAGGTACGGCGTAAGTTACACCGCGCAATACGCATTCTTTGACATCAAATGCCGGTTCGCCCAGACGATATCCGACGTACTCCAGCGCAGCATTGCCGGAGTAGCTGATGATCGGGAAAACGGATTTGAAGGCCGCATGCAGGCCCACGTCGCGGAACTGATCTTTAGTCGCTCCCGCTTGCAAGAATTCACGATACGAATCCAGCTGGATGGCCAGGAGGTACGGCACATCCATGACGTCCGGCAACTTGCTAAAGTCCTTGCGGATACGTTTTTTCTCAGTATATGAGTAAGCCATCAGCGTTCCCCAGCTTGGTCACCTGCTTGTTTGGCCCCTCCCGACGGGAGCAGCCAGAAAATCGTGCAAACCCCATGGTTTGCGCCACCGCATCGGGTGGTTACAGCACGTTATCAGCACCGACCCAGTCGGCTGCCAATAACGGAAAAAGGCCGGTGGCAAGAGCCACCAGCCATCAGCCTGTCGCTTAACGCTCGGGCTGGAGGAGCAAAGTCGATGCTTACTTCAGCTCGACTTTAGCGCCTGCTTCTTCCAGAGCTGCTTTGGCTTTGTCAGCTGCGTCTTTGGCAACAGCTTCCAGAACCATGGCAGGAGCGCCGTCAACTACAGCCTTGGCTTCTTTCAGGCCCAGACCGGTCAGTTCACGTACTGCCTTGATCACGTTAACTTTCTTCTCGCCAGCTTCGGTCAGCATGACGTTGAATTCAGTTTGCTCTTCAACAACGGCAGCAGCAGCAGCTGGACCAGCCGATGCAGCAGCAGCAGTAACGCCGAATTTTTCTTCGAAAGCTTTGATCAGCTCAACAACTTCCATTACGGACATGTTGCCAACTGCTTCAAGGATATCGTTCTGAGAGATAGACATGAATCTAATTCCTGATATTGGGGACGGCCTACGCGACCATCGAAAAAAACAAAAAACGCGAGAAGTTGACGAGCCTTAGGCTGCAGCAGCTTCTTTCTGGTCGCGAATTGCCGCCAGAGTACGAGCCAATTTGCTGGTAGCGCCTTGAATCACGCTCATCAGCTGAGAAATTGCTTCGTCACGGGTCGGCAGAGTTGCCAGTACGTCGATTTGGTTAGCTGCGAGGAACTTGCCCTCGAACGCAGCTGCCTTGATCTCGAACTTGTCCTGACCCTTTGCGAACTCTTTGAAGATCCGGGCAGCAGCGCCTGGATGTTCCTTGGAGAATGCAATCAGGGTAGGGCCGGTGAACACGTCGTTGAGGACACTGAATTCAGTGTCAGCAACAGCGCGCTTGAGCAGGGTGTTACGTACAACACGTACGTAAACGCCAGCTTCACGAGCCTCTTTACGGAGTCCGGTCATCGCGCCTACTGTTACGCCACGGGCATCAGCCACGACAGCGGACAGAGCGACTTTGGCAGCCTCGTTGACTTCAGCGACGATGGCCTTCTTGTCTTCGAGTTTAATTGCCACGGGTTTAACTCCTGCTTGTTACCGTTTCATCTGGTCGAAACCGGATGTCGTTTTGGTGTCTGATTCGGTAAGGAACCGGGAGCACCATCTGCGTAGGCTTGTGGTTTAAGACTTGCGTCGCCTACGGTCTTGGATAGCCCCCGCCAGGCAGGGACCCCAATCTTTCAATTGGCGCGACAATCCGCGCCAACCTTTGTCTTACGCGTCGAGCGAGCTCTGATCGATAACCAGACCTGGGCCCATAGTGGTGCTCAGGGTAACGCGCTTGACGTAAATGCCTTTCGAGGAAGCTGGCTTGATACGCTTCAGATCAGCGATCAGGGCTTCAACGTTTTCCTTCAGCTTGACGGCGTCGAAGCCGATCTTGCCAACGGAAGTGTGGATGATGCCGTTTTTGTCGGTGCGATAACGAACCTGACCAGCCTTGGCGTTCTTGACCGCGTTGGCTACGTCTGGAGTTACGGTGCCGACTTTAGGGTTAGGCATCAGGCCACGTGGACCGAGGATCTGACCCAACTGACCCACAACGCGCATTGCATCCGGGGAGGCAATAACTACGTCATAGTTCAGGTCGCCGCCTTTCATTTCGGCAGCCAGGTCGTCCATGCCTACACGGTCAGCGCCGGCAGCCAGAGCGGCTTCAGCAGCTGGACCCTGGGTGAACACAGCAACGCGAACGGTCTTGCCAGTGCCGTGTGGCAGCACAGTAGCGCTACGAACAACCTGGTCGGATTTACGCGGGTCAACACCCAGGTTCACAGCAACGTCAAACGACTCGCTGAACTTGACAGTCGACAGCTCAGCCAGCAGGGCAGCAGCGTCTACAAAGTTGTAGGACTTGCCTGCTTCGATTTTGCCGGCGATAGCCTTTTGACGCTTGGTCAGCTTAGCCATTACACACCCTCCACGTTAAGGCCCATGCTACGAGCAGAACCGGCGATGGTACGCACGGCTGCTTCCATATCAGCTGCAGTCAGATCCGCGTTTTTGGTTTTCGCGATTTCTTCCAGCTGAGCACGAGTTACAGTGCCAACCTTAACGGTGTTCGGACGAGCGGAACCGCTGGTCAGACCGGCCGCCTTCTTCAGCAGAACCGAAGCAGGGGTGGATTTGGTTTCGAAAGTGAAGCTACGGTCGCTGTAGACAGTGATGATCACTGGAGTCGGCAGACCTGGCTCAAGACCCTGAGTACGGGCGTTGAAAGCCTTGCAGAATTCCATGATGTTCACGCCGTGCTGACCCAGAGCAGGACCAACAGGTGGGCTTGGGTTAGCCTGAGCGGCCTTCACTTGCAGCTTGATGTAAGCGGTAATCTTCTTGGCCATGAGGCACTCCAATTACGGGTTCGAACGCCTCGAAAGGCTCCCCGGTTACTTGCGCGTTTATCCCAGTGACGACAAAACCCCACAGCCTAAGGCTGCGGGGTTGGGAT
>NZ_RCNW01000245.1:0-35211 GCF_004307605.1 Pseudomonas sp. Sample_24 | reverse complement strand
CATCCTGTCGGTGGTGGGCCTGGGCTTTATTCTGTTGTTGTCGCTGTTCGTCTAAACACACTGCACTGATCGTTTCCATGCTCCGCTAGGGAATGTTGCCATGGAAGCTCTGCGTCCACTGTGACGCGGAGCGTCACGGGATGCATTCCCACGCAGAGCGTGGGAACGATCAGGCACAAAAAAACCGCATCGCTGCGGTTTTTTTGTGGGTGAAAGAAATTTCTGTCAGTCGATGCATTTGTGGCGAGGGAGCTTGCTCCCGTCCGGCGGCGTAGCCGTCGTAAAATCGGCCAACGCGTTATGCCAGAAGAACCGCGGTGACCAGTTTGGGGTTCGCTTCGCAGCCCAGCGGGAGCAAGCTCCCTCGCCACAGGAATGTTGTTGCCACAGGTTTTGTGTCAGGCGTTGGTTTTCGGGGCCAAGCCATCCGCCCTGAACATCCCGCGAATCCCGCGCACCGCCTGGCGAATCCGGTCCTGGTTTTCGATCAGCGCAAAGCGTACGTGATCATCGCCATACTCGCCGAAACCCACACCCGGCGAGACGCAGACCTTGGCCTCGGCCAGCAGTTTCTTGGCGAACTCCAGGGAGCCCAGGTGCGCATAAGCCTCTGGAATCTTGGCCCAGACGTACATCGACGCTTTCGGGTTTTCCACCATCCAGCCCAGCTCGTGCAGGCCTTTGACCAACACATTGCGGCGCTGCCGATATTGCTCGGCGATGTCGCGCACGCACTGCTGATCGCCTTCCAGAGCGGCGATCGCCGCCACTTGCAGCGGCGTGAAGGTGCCGTAGTCGTGGTAGCTCTTGATCCGCGCCAAGGCGTTGACCAGCTCCGGGTTGCCGACCATGAACCCGATGCGCCAACCCGCCATGTTGTAGCTCTTGGACAGAGTGAAAAACTCCACCGCAATGTCCTTGGCGCCCGGCACTTGCATGATCGACGGTGCTTTCCAGCCGTCGTAGACGATGTCGGCGTAGGCCAGGTCATGCACCACCAGCACGTCGTACTGCTTGGCGAGGGCGATCACCCGCTCAAAGAAATCCAGCTCCACGCACTGCGCGGTGGGGTTGGACGGGAAGCCGAGAATCATCATCTTCGGTTTCGGGATCGAGCCGCGAATGGCGCGTTCCAGTTCCGCGAAGAAGTCCACACCGGGCACCAGCGGCACCGAACGCACCTGGGCGCCGGCAATCACGGCACCGTAGATGTGAATCGGATAGCTCGGGTTCGGCACCAGCACGGTGTCGCCCTGGTCGAGGGTGGCGAGCATCAAGTGCGCCAGGCCTTCCTTGGATCCGATGGTGACAATGGCTTCGCTTTCCGGGTCGATGTCGACCTCGTAGCGATTCTTGTACCAGTTGGAAATCGCCCGGCGCAGGCGCGGAATACCTTTGGACGTCGAGTAACCGTGGGTGTCTTCGCGTTGGGCGACGGTGACGAGTTTGTCGACGATGTGCGGTGGCGTGGCGCCGTCGGGGTTGCCCATGCTCAAGTCGATGATGTCTTCGCCACGACGACGGGCGGCCATCTTCAGCTCGGCGGTGATGTTGAAAACGTAAGGGGGGAGTCGATCTATGCGCGCAAAGCGGCGCGGCGAACCTTGTTCGGCCATTGTTGCCTCGGATAACGTAAGCGCCCGGAACCGTCCGAGCGACGCAGGTCTGTGGTGACCTGTGGCGGAATGTACGACCAGCTGTGGCAGACTGTCCAGCCTCCTTGTAAACAAATTTTTCCGAAGGAAATGGAACGATGGAATTCACCAGTGGCTTTTTGCTGAGCCTTTCGCTGTGCCTGGACATCGGCGTGGCCAACATCGCGATGATCACGCTGGCGATGCAACGCGGCTATTTTCAAGGCTTTGCACTGGGCCTGGGGACTTGTGTCGGCGACCTGATCTACGCGGTGCTGGCGCTGGCCGGCATGACCGTTTTGCTGCAATACGAAACCGTCCGTTGGGTGCTGTGGATCGGCGGATCGGCGCTGCTGGTGTACTTCGCGGCGAAGATGATTTACTCGGCGATCCACCATGAGGCGCTGTTGGCGCAGACTGCTGAAGTCGGCCACAACTCCCATCGCAAGGAATTCTTTCGCGGGATTTTTCTCGCCATGTCGTCGCCCAGCGCCATTCTCTGGTTCGCGGCCGTGGGCGGCACGCTGATCGCCCGTTCCGGAGGCGGGGGTGGGTTGAGTTCGGCGCTGTTCCTCGGCGGCTTCCTCTGCGCCGGGCTGCTGTGGTGCGCAGGCGTGTGCTTCGCGGCGAGCCACGGTGGCAAGTTGCTCGGCGACAAATTGCTGCGTTACTCCTACATGGCATCGGCGGCGATCTTCTGCTACTTCGCGGTCTACGTGATCCTGTCTGGCTACAACGAGTTTGTGGGCTCTGGCGCCGTCGAGCAGTTGCACGCCTTGTAACTTGGCGATGCGGGATTGGCTTCTATACTCCCTGCCAAACCCACTTTTAAGCGCCAGGAGTCGAGTCATGGATGAACAAACACGTGTTGAGGTGTCCGAACCCCGCATTGAGCACGGGCACTTTCTGCTAATTGCAGGGCTTGGCGGAAAATTTACCCAGCAAACCGTGAAAGGCATTCCCGAACTCTGGGAAAAATTCATCCCCCATATTGGCAATGTTCCAGGGCAAAAAGGCGAAGTGACCTACGGCGTCTGCTGCAATTTCGATGGCCAGGGCGGTTTCGATTACATCGTTGGCGTTGAGATCAGCAAGCTCGACGATTTGCCGGAAACGTACCGCTGGGTAGAGGTCCAGCCCCAGCAATACGTAGTGTTCGAGCACAAGGGTGCGCTGGAAGACCTGCCGCAAACCTTCCAGTACATCCACGGTACGTGGTTGCCGCAGTCCGGACACGAGCAATTGGCCGCTCCGGAGTTCGAGCGCTACAGCGAAGATTTCAACCCGAAGCTCAACACCGGCAAGCTGGAAATCTGGCTGCCGATCAAGGCGTAATCGAGGCATCGGGGGGGTAGATCGGTAGATTCGTCTCTCGATGTCGCGCAGCCGCTGATTTATGATCCCGGCCTTTCCCTCGCTGATTCCGAGCTGCCATGAACACCGTCATCCGCAATGTCACGCCCGCTGACCTGGACCGCTGCTACGCCATCGAAACCGTAGCCTACGAAGGCGACGAAGCCGCCACCCGGGAAAAAATCGCCACCCGCATCGCCACCTGGCCTGAGGGTTTCATCGTTGCTGAAGTGGATGGCGTGGTAGCCGGTTTCATCAACTCCGGTGCGGCATTTCAGGTGGAAATGTCCGACGAGGCGTTCAAGGAGCTGATTGGCCACGACCCGGCCGGACCGCACGTGGTGATCATGTCGGTGGTGGTGCATCCGGATTATCAGGGGCAGGGTTTGGCGAAACGCTTGATGGGCGAGTTCATCGAGCGCATGCGCGCGCTGAACAAGGCCAGTATCAACCTGATGTGCAAAGAGCGGCATATCCCGCTGTATGCCGGGTTCGGCTTTGCCTATATCAAGCCGTCGGCGTCCGACCACGGTGGCATGGCATGGCACGAGATGGCTCTCAATCTCTAAACCCGACGCAACCCCCTGTAGGAGCGAGCCGGCTCGCTCCTACATTGGTTTTGTATTGATCCCCGGTTAGAAAAACAACCCCATCCGCCGCTCATACCCGATCCGCCCTTTATACGCCTCGCCACTGTCGACAAAACCATACCGGGCATACAGCGCAATGGCGGTGTCGTTGTCCGCATCCACCGACAATTCCAACCCTTTGATCTCCGGCCAAGCCTGGCGCGCAGCCTTGGGCAAGGCTTGCAGGCAGGCCTTGCCGTAGCCTTTGCCTTGCGAACGTTGGTCGACTTGCAGGGCATGCAGGGTGGCGCTGTGTTCATTGGCCCATTCCGGCAATACCGGGGGGCGCTTGAGCAGCAGGAAGGCCACCGGAATGTCTTCAGCCAGCAGGGCAAATCCTTTGACCCCCGGGCCGGGCTTGGACAACAAGGTGTGCAATGCACCGTGGATGTCGCCGCAGAACTTTATCTGCTCGGGATGTACTTCAATGGCCTCGATCTGTTGGCGCTGCAGCGAATTCAGGCTTTCGTATGGCACGAGTCGGGTTGTCACGGGACGGTCCTTTTTCCAACATGATTAGAACCCCGGATTCTAGCGATTCCGGTGGATTGGATTATTTTTATTTCACCTGTCGATTCAACGGATCGCCAGACGACTATGGGTGTCTTCCAACAAAAACCACGGAGAACCACCATGAACTCGCAAACCCAGATCCAGAATCTCATCGAAAGCTATCGCCAGGCCGTCATGGCCAAGGACGTGGATAAAGTCATGGCGCTGTATGCCGATGACATCGTCTCCTTCGACGCGGTCAAGGCTTTGCAATTCAAGGGCAAGTCCGCCTACCGCGCCCATTGGCAGGAGTGCATGCAAATGTGCCCCGGCCCGCACATCTTCGAGTTCCACGAAGTCACCATCGAACCGTCCCAGGAAATCGCCTTCGCCCACTGGCTGGCCCATTGCGGCGGCACCAACGACAAGGGCGAAACACAGGCCTGCTGGATGCGCGTCTCGCAGTGCTACCGGCAAGAAGCGGGGTTGTGGCAGATCGTCCATGAACACTGGTCGGCACCGTTCGACATGCAAACCGGCGCACCGCTGTTCGACCTCAAGCCCTGAGATTTTTTTATCGCAAACAACGCCAAGGTGCCGATCTGCGGCCATAGTTGATCCGTTCGATGAAGGAGAACGCGATGAAGTATTTATGCCTGGTCTACAGCGATGAGCACCTGCTGCATTCGCTGCCGGAGAGCCCGCACGATTCCGAGTGCATGGCTTATGCCGAGTCGATCCAGGGCAGTGGCCGGATGGTCGCCGCCGAGGCGCTGGAATCCGTGCAGACCGCCACCACCGTGCGCATGCGCAACGGCAAAATGTCGATCACCGACGGCCCGTTCGCCGAAACCAAAGAGCAGTTGGCCGGGTTCTACCTGATCGATGCCAAGGACCTCAACGAAGCCATCCAGGTCGCCGGGAACATCCCGGCGGCGCGGGTCGGCAGCGTTGAAGTGCGCCCCGTGCGCCAGTTGAATCCTTGACTGATGGTGGCGCAAGCGGTCAAGGCGCGGGTCGAACAGGTTTATCGTGAAGACTCGCGGCGCATCCTGGCAACGTTGATTCGCTTGCTCGGCGATTTCGACCTCGCCGAAGAAGCTTTGCACGAGGCGTTCTTCGTCGCGGTCGAACGCTGGCAACAGGACGGCGTGCCGGACAACCCACGTACGTGGCTGGTGTCTACCGGGCGCTTCAAGGCCATCGACGTGTTGCGTCGGCGTGCCCGGTTCAATGCTTCGCGGCCATTGTTGCTAGCGCAATTGGAGGCGCTGGAGCAGGCGGACTGGAGTGACGAAGACGTGGAAGATGATCGCTTGCGCCTGATCTTCACCTGTTGTCACCCGGCATTGGCGGCGGATGCCCAGGTGCCGTTGACCCTGCGCGAAGTCTGCGACCTGACCACCGAAGAAATTGCCCGAGCCTTTCTCTCGGCGCCGGCCACCATCGCCCAACGCATCGTGCGCGCCAAGGCAAAGATCCGTGACGCAAAAATTCCCTATCAGGTGCCCTCTCTGGCGGAATTACCCGAACGCCTCGACAGCGTGCTGCGGGTGATTTATCTGGTGTTCAACGAGGGTTATTCGGTGTCTATCGGCGCACAGGTGACCCGCGAAGACCTTACCCGCGAGGCGATTCGCCTCGGCCGGTTGCTGATGGAATTGCTGCCCGAACCGGAAGTCATGGGCTTGCTGGCAATGATGCTGTTGCACGAGTCGCGGCGGGTGGCCAGAACCTCTGCAAGCGGCGAACTGATTTTGCTGGATGAGCAGGACCGAACGTTGTGGAACGGCGCAATGATTGCCGAAGGTTGCGCGCTGGTGGAGCGGGCGTTGAGCAGTCGCCGATTCGGCCCCTACTGCCTGCAAGCGGCGATTGCCGCAGTTCATGCCGAGGCCCCCTCGGTGGATGAAACCGATTGGGAGCAGATCGTCGGACTCTATGACGTGTTGCTGCGGGCGGTGCCTTCGCCGGTGATCGAGTTGAATCGGGCGGCGGCGATTTCCAAACGCGATGGACCGTTGGCGGGTTTGATCCTGGTCGAGGCGATTCTGGCGCGTGGTGATTTGCTCGATTACCACTTGGCACATTCGGCGCAGGCGGAGTTTTGCCGGCAGCTGGGGCGGGTGGAGCAGGCGCGGGCCGCCTATGAGCGGGCACTTGAGTTGACGCAGCAAGCGCCGGAGCGGCGGTTTATCGAGGGACGGCTCAAGGCTTTGGAGTGATGTGACTTCGCCGGCCTCATCACGGGCAAGCCCACTCCCACAGTGGTTTGAGGTGCACACAACTTTTGGTATCGACACAAATCCCTGTGGGAGCGGGCTTGCCCGCGATAGGGCCGAAGGACCTTCACTCCAACATCTTCCCTAACAACCAACTCCCGGCAGACCCCGGTGGATGCAATCGCGACCACAGTGCATCCACCGACACCGTTTTCGGCCAGCCGCGCACGTGCAGTTCCTGCAAGGTGCCCGGGCCGAAGCGCGCCACCAGCCAACGCGGCAACGGCGCCCAGCCAAAACCACCCTGAGCCATTTCCAACAGCATCAAATAACTCGGCGCTGACCACATGCGGCCCTTCGCCCGGCTTTCATAAGGATTGACGATGGTCGCCAGGCGCAACTCACGGTGTTGCTGCAACACGTCCTGGTCAATGTGATCCAGCGCGGCCAACGGATGCATCGGCGACACGAACAGCGCAATCTCCGTGCGTTCGTCCACTGTCGAACTGACCAGGTCCGGCGGATAGCTGTCCTGCATTTCAGCAAAGGCGAGCTGCGCCCGACCGCTTTGCACCAACGCCACCAAGTCATCGCATTCGGCGATCAGGCATTCGAGTTCCAGGTCCGGGTAACGCTGTTCGAAGGCGCTGAGCGAAGCTTCGAAGCGGTCGGACTGGTACGTGTCGGAAAGAGCGACCGTCAGTTTCGCCTCAACCCCTTGCGAGAGCTGGCTGGCAGTCATTTCCAGGCGACTGGTGGCGGCCAGTATGTCTTCCGCCCGTTGCAGTACTACTCGTCCGGCGGGCGTCAGGCCGGGTTTGCGGCTGCTGCGGTCGAACAGCGTCAGGTTCAGGTCGATTTCGAGGCTGGCGACAGCCGCGCTAATGGTCGACTGACTCCGGCCCAGCTTTCTCGCGGCAGCGGAAAACGAACCTTGGGTGGCGGCTTCGACAAACGCCAGCAGCACTTCATGAGAGGCCATGAACTATCGCCTTGATCGATGGTTATTGATTATGAAGTATCGGTTTGTTGGCAGATCATGGCAACCATCGTTACCCAAGGAGTCCTGGCCATGAGCGCCAACAAATCCATCACTGAACGTATCTTCCAGGCGATCGGTTTCGAACTGCTGGCCATTCTGATCTGTACGCCCTTGCTGGCCTGGATCATGGAAAAGCCGATGCTGGAAATGGGGGCGGTCACCTTGCTGATCGCGGCACTGGCGCTGGCCTGGAACGTGATCTTCAACGGCCTGTTCGACCGGTTGCTCAAGCGTTTTGCCATCGCGCACAACGCCTGGGTCCGTGTGGTGCACGCGCTGCTGTTCGAAGGCGGACTGGTTGCCCTTGGCGTGCCCTTGATCGCGTGGTGGCTGAACGTCAGTCTGTGGCAGGCGTTCCTGCTGGATATCGGCGTACTGCTGTTTTTCCTGCCGTACACCTACCTTTATCACTGGGTGTACGACGTGGTCCGCGAGCGGTTGGTTATCCGCTCTACGTGTAACGCGTAACCTGTAGAGGGGCGATCACCAGCGCGACGCCCATCTACAGAAGTGGCGCTTAGTAATCCCGCCGTTTGCGGAACGTCCAACGTCCGGCAATCACGTAAAATTCAGACGCAAAAAAGCCGCACGATCGTCAAATCGTGCGGCTCTTCGCGGTGTGCATCAGTCGTCTTTTTTGTTCTTCAGGACTTCGCCGGTGGCGGCGTTCAGATCCACGTCCCATTCAACGTTTTTCGCGTCGCGCAACTCGACTTCGTACTCGTAACCGTTGAAGTGGTTATCCAGGTCACTGTCGGTAATTGTCGCACCCGGATGCAGTTTCAGAACGATCTGGTTCAACTCTTCCAGTGGCTTGATCTTGCCTTCCTTGACCAACTGAGGAATCTGGTCGACTGGAACATCAGCCTGGGCCAAACCGGCGGTGAGCATCAGGGCGGCAGCGGTGAACAGAGCAGTCAGCGTCTTCATGAGTTCATTCCTTGTGTGAGCTGTTTAAGTGGGATCAGGTTAACTTTGGTAACTTAATCCACCCTTAAAATTCCCTTTGATGTCTTGCATCAATCACTGTGGGAGGGTGGCTTGCCCGCGATGGGGCCGTCAGCTTCAACATCAACGTTGAATGACGACACGGCTATCTCGGGCAAGCCACGCACAGGTTTAATACCCAATATTCTTCAACAGCTGATCGACACTCGCGGCGGCCGGGCGTTTATAGAACTTCAACAACTCGCTGGCGCGGTTGGTAAAAATGCCGTCGACACCGGCATCCATGACCTTCTGAAAATCCACCGCATCGTCGACGGTATAGACGTGCACCAACAGTCCCTGATCGTGGGTGTACTGGTTCATCCACGGTTGCACCAGGTCCGAGTAACTCTGATCGCCACCTTTGGTCAGTGTCGCGGAAGGACCGGTGCCGATCGCGCCCTGGGCTTTGGCGTAGTCGACCCAGCGCTGGAATTCGGCTTTGTCCTTGGGTGCCTGGCTGGCGTAGTAAGCGGCTTTGTCTTTCTCGCCGGATTCGGCAAACGGCACTTTGGATTTCGGTTCGATGCTGCCTTCGCCCACCCACAGCAGAAGGATTTTCGGTACTTGGGGCATTTCCTTTTGCAGCAGTTCCAGGCTGCTCTTCTCGAACGTTTGCAGGATCACCTTGCCTTTACCCTGACCGACCGCCAGCTCGCTCTTCGCCAGTTTCGATCCGGCCGGGCTCAGCCAGCCGCGGTCATGGAGTTTGTCCTTGAGATCGCGTTCGATGCCGGGAAACTGCTTGGGCTCCTTGGTTTCGATGTACAGGCCTGGCTTGTGCAGCGGGTTGCCTTGGGCGATGTCGATGATCTCATCGAGCGTCAGAATTTTCAGGCCTGCATAGGATGGACGCGCGCGATCGGGGTACGCGGTGTTGAACCAACTGCCGGCATCCAGGGTTTTCAGTTCGGCCATGGTAAACGCATTGGCGGGGCTGTCTTTGCGCTCGGGGAATTTGCTGGCGACATCGGTGGTGCGTTGCAGGTTGTTGTCGTGCAGGGCGAACAGCACACCGTCCTTGCTGCGTTGCAGGTCCAGTTCCAGGTAATCGGCGCCCAGGTCACGGGCTAGCTTGTAGGCGGCAACCGTGGACTCCGGTGCGTCGAACGAGGCGCCACGGTGGGCGATCACCGCCGGGTGCGGGATGCCCAGGCGCGTGGCCAATGCTGTGGGACCGGGCTCGCTGGCGGCTTGGACCTGCCCCAGGCCGAGCCAAAGACTCAGCAGCAGGGCGCTTTTGGTGAAGGTTGCAGGCATGCTCGAGATCCTTTCGCGATGGTTTCAAAGAAGTCCCTTTTAGCAACTGAGCGTCATCAACGCTATCGCAAGACCGACACAAACGTATTGAAAGCTGATTTTCGTCAGCGTTTTTGTGCGCTCGTTTGCAGTACGCTTGGCGGCAATTTCCCCTGCAGAGGGAAACAGCCATTGCTCGCCCTGTGTGTAAACCGACAATAAACACTGTGAGGTTTACCATGCGCATCACGTCCCAACTCATCTGCCAGGCCGCTGACCAACTCAAAGGCTTCGTAGGCCTCAACCGCAAGACCGGCCATTATCTCGTGCGCTTCAGCGAAGACTCTTTCGGCAGGGACGTGGCGGATGACGGCATCATTCCCGCCAGTGAATTCGTCTGGGCGCCCGGCTTCGAGGGCACCATGATCCTCAATCGCGAGCTGATTCAATTGCTGCTCGATCAGAACATCGACGAGCGGATCAACATCACCGAACCGCTGCGGGTTTACATGAAACGGCGAGAGGTGCCGGAGATTTCGGCGCTGCGGAGTTTGGTTCGTGGTTGAGGTTTCCACGTTGACTGGGCTTCAGAGCTGAACCCATAACCCGCTTCGACTCGGTATTCATGGCAACTCGTAGCAGGCCAGAAACATGTCCAGCGCCGACTCTGCGACGGTGGTCTGCATTTCGGGCGAAAGACTTGGCAGCCCCATGGAAACTTGCGGCCAGAACGCGAAGGATTTGAGCATTCCCTGAATCTGCTGCGCGGCAAATGCCGGGTCGACTTGTTTCAACCGGCCATCGGCCTGCGCAGCGCGAATCCACACGGTCAGGCTTTCTTCCCGCTCACCCATTCTGGCGACCATGTTCTGTGCGCGCTCGGGGGAATGGATGGAGGCAGCGATGGCCACCCGCGCCAAATCGAGAAAGTTTTCATCACCCAGCATCTGCAACTTGGCCATCAGCATCACGCGCATCTGCTCGCGTAATGGCTGTTGTGGGTGGTAGGACATTTCCTGCTCCGCCGTCACCCGAGTCCACAATTGATTAAGAATTTCGGCGAACAACTCTTCCTTGCTCGGAAAATGGTTGTACACCGTGCGCTTCGACACGCCAGCGCTGGCGGCAATCTTGTCCATGCTGGTGATGTCGAAACCGTTGGCACGGAACTCAGCAATCGCGGCTTGAATGATGGCTTCGCGTTTTCGGTCGGTCAGGCGCTGTGCAACTGTCATAAATCCGCTTCGGCAGAGAGAAAAGGAAAATTACACTCGGTAGTTTACTTGTGGGCGGGATTGATGCAACCTTGAAACTACACTGTGCAGTGTAATGTTTTGTTAATCCTGCCCGGTAAACACTAGAGTGTTCGGCTAATGCGTGCGTGCCTTGGCCATTTATCGTCCCAAGCGGAAAATCGTCAACGCGCGGTTTTTCTGGAGTCATTCAGTTATGGCCAATGCAGTTTCCCCGGCGAATAACGCGTCTACCCTTGATGCCTCTCGACAGGCTCGAGGGCAATTCCAGAACCACACGCCGATACAGCGATTAAGCATCGGCAAAACCCTGCGCATCTTGTGGAACGCGATGTTCCACAAACCGCGCGACACCCGCCCGACGGCACCCGTCCCCGTGCAAGCGCTGACGCAAGCGGCACTGATTGCCGCGCCGAACCACAGCGTCTATCGCCTCGGCCACTCCACGTTGTTGCTCAAACTGCGGGACAAGTTCTGGATCACCGACCCGGTTTTCGCCGAACGTGCCTCGCCTGTGCAATGGGCTGGCCCCAAGCGCTTTCACCAGCCACCCATCAGCCTGGAAGAGCTACCGCCGATTGAAGCCGTGATCCTGTCCCACGATCACTACGACCACCTGGATTACCAGGCCGTGCTCAAGCTGGCGGACAAAGCCAACTATTTCCTCACTCCGCTGGGCGTGGGCGACACGCTGATCAGATGGGGTATCGACGCCAGCAAAGTCCGCCAACGGGACTGGTGGCAAGGCACGGAAGTCGACGGCATCCAGTTCATCGCCACCCCCTCGCAGCACTTTTCCGGCCGCGGCCTGTTCGACGGCAACAGCACCCTTTGGGCTTCGTGGGTGATGATCGACGGCGACACGCGCATCTTCTTCAGTGGTGACAGCGGCTATTTCGATGGTTTCAAACGCATCGGCGAACAGTACGGCCCGTTCGACCTGACGTTGATGGAAACCGGCGCCTACAACGTCGATTGGCCACACGTGCACATGCAACCCGAACAAACCCTGCAGGCCCACATTGACCTCAAGGGCCGCTGGCTGCTGCCCATCCACAACGGCACCTTCGACCTGTCGACCCACGCCTGGTACGAACCCTTCGACCGCATCCTGGAGTTGGCCTGGGAGCGCAGTATTTCGATTACCACGCCGCAAATGGGGGAGGCCTTCTCCCTGAGGCATCCGCAACGGGGCGGGGCCTGGTGGCAGGAGGTGGAACAGCGGATGTTTGAGGAGCAACAGAGCGTCGGATGAGCGGCTACGGCTCGCGACGAACTTTCGTACGAGCCCTGGTGATTTAAGACGACGGATAAATCTGACTGATTCTTTAGGCTGATTCGCGGGTGAGGTCATTGACCCGCAATCAGTCAGAGGATTTGTACATGGATGTATCTTTTAATGGCCGCATGACGCGGCTAGCCAGTATTGTCGTGTTATCGATGGCAGCCAGCGCAGCCTATGCGCATAACCTGATATCCGAAACCAGGCTGGAATATTTAGGTGTCGATGAGCTCAACCAGAGGATGGAGCGTGGTCAACTGAGCTCCGTGATGCTGGTCAGGCACTTATTGCAACGGATCGAAAGGCTGGACAAGCAGGGGCCGGCAATCAACGCGATCATCGAACTGAACCCCGACGCACTGGACATTGCACAAGTCCTCGATAAGGAACGCCAAAGTGGGCATGTTCGCGGTCCATTGCATGGCATTCCTGTGCTGCTCAAAGACAACATCGATACCTCCGATTCAATGCAGACCAGCGCCGGTTCATTGGCTCTGGTTGGGCAACCTGCAGCGCAGGACGCCTTTATCGTGCAGCGTCTGAGGGATGCCGGAGCGGTCATTCTCGCAAAGACCAACCTTAGCGAATGGGCTAACTTCCGCGATCCGGCCGTTCCCGATGGCTGGAGCGGGCGAGGTGGGCAAACCAGAAATCCCCACGTGTTAAGCGTAACGCCATGCGGCTCTAGCGCCGGTTCGGGCGCAGCGCTCGCGGCGGGTTTCGCGCCGCTGACGGTTGGAACGGAGACGATCGGTTCGATCATCTGTCCTGCATCACTCAATGGCGTGGTCGGTATCAAACCCACGGTGGGCTTGCTCAGTCGCAGTGGCATGGTTCCCGTGACCTACAAACTCGATACGCCGGGGCCGATGGCTCGCACAGTTCGTGATGCTGCATTGTTGTTGAACGCCATGCGTGGCAGCGATCCAACTGACCCGATCAACAAGCCATCTGTCATTGATGCAACGGATTACACCGCTTTACTGCGCACTGATGCACTGGCGGGACGCCGTATCGGCTTTCCATTGAAGTTCGGCACCAGCGCCGAGGGGCTTGAAAGCGATCCGCAATTTTCCAGGGCTCTGGAAGTGATGCAGGCTGCCGGCGCCATCCTGATTCCCGTGGAACTTACCGATCCGTTATCGGAGCAGGTAGATGAGGCGCTATGGATGGGTATCAAGCGTGATTTGCCGAGGTATCTGGCAACACGTACCGCAATGTCTGCTCCCACGCTGGACGCAATCGTGCGCTTTAACGAGGCCACGCCAGGTGATCCGGCTTACGGGCAAAGCGTCCTGAGCGCGGCCAACAGCATCGATTTCGATGAGCGCACTTACAATGCGCTATGGCAAAAAATCCGCCATGAAAACGCTTCTGTCATCGACGACTTGCTGAACACCCATCAACTCGACGCCTTGGTGCTGGATGTCGGCTCCCCCGGTTTGAATGTCATCCCGTTGGCAGGCTACCCCGGCATCATGATGCCGTCGGGAGTGGACGCAGACGGCGTACCGACCTCGGTGTTCTTCTACGGCGCTCCATGGAGTGAAGCCAAGCTTCTGGCACTGGCTTACGGCTATGAACAAGCCGCACACGCGCGGCAGACCCCTGCTTTCAAACCGTAGACATTCACTCGGCAAAGACCACCTCAAGCCGGCCCTCTCTTCGCGATCGGGGGGCCGACTTGACGACGATTTGTACATCGCGGCCGAGCAACAACAAACACTCCATCATCTTGGATTCGCTGATCCCGCGAAACTTGCCTCGCAGCATTTCAGAAAGCTTGGGTTGTGAAAGCCCCAGAATTTCTGAAGCCTGAATCTGGGTCAAATGGCGAGCCTTGATGATTTCCCCAATTTTTGCCGCCAACTGCGACTTGACTCGCATTTCATTGGAGTGGGGTATACCAAGGTCTTCGTAAACGTTGCCGCTGCTCTCTTCGATTTCAATCATTTTCCAATCCTTTCGCGTGATCCTGAGCTGCTTGTAGCCTTTTTCTGATCAAGTCGATATCGCACTGCGCAGTTTTAATGCCTGAAACCGACTTTTTCTGAAAACAGTGCAGAACGTAGATAGCGCTCCTGAAGCGAACGGTATAAACGGCGCGGTAAGTGTTCGTATCGAAGTCCTCAATCAACTCAAGGACCCCGGCACCTCCAAAGCTCTTGAGATGCTTGGCGTCTGGATGCCTCTTGCCGTTTTGCGCTAAATCGAGAGCGTGACCAAAAACATCCTGTAAATCTGCGGGTAACTGCTTGAGGTCCTTTTTGCTGCTGTAACCCACAGGAGTGGCTTCCTTGTACTCATGCGAAAATATACCTATATGGGAATAAACGTCAATCGTTGCCTTTACTCACTCCACCATTGCAAAATCCGCTCGCCCAACCGGATTCGGCGTAGACCCTCTCAGATTCATCCCACGCCCTGGTGCAAAACCGGGGAAAAACACCAAACCTTCCGATTCAAACCGGTAAGCCAAGGCCAACCGAGTGACATCCAGCACGTCCTGTTGCGCTTCGAAGCGCTGTATGGCTTCGACAGAAACCGACGCTTCCCGCGACAACTCTTCCACGCTCCAGCCCAGCATTGCTCGGGCCTGGGCGCAGTGGGTCGGGGTGAATTGGAAAAGGGCGATACGTTCCAGGGTGATTTTCATCGCTTGAGAGGCCATGGGTATTCTCCGGGCTCGAGAGTGTTGATCCAAAATGTACTGTGTTTTTGTACAGTTGTTTTGAGCCCGAATCAAATCGAATTTTCAGTTCACACGCTTCCACCTGACAGGTGGCAAGCGTCAGCGTGGCGAACAAACCACAGGTTGCTCATCGGCGCTGATCTTCAACTGCGCCGAAGCAGCCAGCAATTTCTTCAGCCGCGTGCACAAGGGTAAAAAAATTACCCCGCTGGCTAAACCTCCGTCGCCCGTTATTGAAGACGATGGGAGCGATGAGCTTGCCGAACAGTGGCTGGTTCATGCGACCACCGTGCAACGCAAACACGTGCTGTATGTCATCCATGTGCAGACCCGTTATTGCATGATTTTCGCCGACGTGAAAAAGGCGGATGTCGACGGGTTCCTTCGGCGTTTCGTCGATCCTTGGATAGAGGGCCTGATCCGTCATGCCGGGCAACATGACATGCTTCGCTGGGTTGACGCCGAGCAGATGATGGAGGGTTTCGAGGAGAGTTGCCGCGATTACGCGTTTTACAAACGCGGCCATCGAGGTGCGCAAAAGCATATCAATGAGATCGCCTGGGTTTTCGAGGATTGCGCCGCCGAATGGGGGACTTTGCCCACTGACGAGTTTTCTGCCGGACGCTTCGATGGCGATATGAACGACACGCCTCGAGGGAGCAAAGAGCACAAGGACTATTACTACCCGGATGAGGAAATGATGGCTCACTGGTTGCGCCGGTACGCTGGCCTTGATGAGCCCAGCGTTCAAGCCGCACTTGAACGGCGCATGGAAGTGAAACGGGAAATCTGGGAATTTGAGCGGCAACAGGCGCATGACGCTCAGTATTGAATTACTGTCCGGTCAACCCCGGCGCCTCCCGCACTAGAAAGTGATCCAGATTTTCGATGCTGGCGCTGAACACCCCGAACGTCTGCTCGGGGTTTTTCTTGCTCGGTACCTGCTTCAACTCCGGCGTCACGCCATAAAAGAAGCAATACAACTCACGCCCGCTATCGATGGCGTGCTTGATCTCCTCCAGGAACGCCTTGCGCTTGCGGTAGGTGTCAATGAGCTTCTTGCTCAGGTAAACATTGACCGAGTAAGGCTTCTTCTCGAACCAGACCTTCTTCTCGAAATCGATGCGAAAGCTCTGGGTGTAGTCCTTGATCTGCTTGACCTTGCCCCAGTAAATCAGCCCTTTGTTGTCTTGCAGGTATTCGATTTTCTTGAAGAACGAAGCGTAGGGCGCGGTATGTTCGCCAATCTTCAGCGGCATGCGCTTGAGCAAATCCTTGTCGTCGAAGTTCGATACGAAACATTCCACCGGGTGGGCGAAAACGCTGGTCTTGTCCGGGGCCGAGTCGCGGCTCGGCTGCTCGACGCCAGCGACGGCCGAAGACGTTGAAGGCTCATCAGGCTGAGTACCGGCGGACGCCGCAGCACTGGACGACTTACGCACATACGCACGCCGGGTCAGTAACAATTCAGACGGGAAATTTTCCTCTCGACTGTCATCCGTTTCCGCCTCTTCCACACCCAACGCCGGCGTTTTCAGACTCACATAAGGACAACCCTCGACATGCCGCGTGCTCGGCAAATTCTTGAAGTGCGGCGTGCGTACATAATTCACGTTCTTGGCGTTGAACGTGCCCAACTCGTTCGCTACATCGAAGGCGAGGCGGCAAGCATTGTTGGGGCATTGGAAATGCTCCTTCGCGGAATCGAAGGCCATGGTTTCGTCGAAATTCAGATCGCGCACGTCATAGATCGACAGCTTCTCGTCGAGGCTGAGGCAGTAGGCGAGGTCGAATTTCATGGGGCTTGGATCCGTGGAAGCAGGGTGACGTATTAATAGCGGGAGGCGGGGCGTGTTGCACTCATTGTTTTCAACGCCTTGCATATCCCGCCTCTCACCGAAGCTGTAATACAGTCAGCTCGCGATTCGCAAGGTCCACGTAACCAAACCCCTCGCCACAGGCTTTCTTCGGTTCTCATCAACTATCGCTACTCGTCAAAAAAAGGGTCAGGTTGTGTGGGAGTGATAGGGAGCAGAGTTTTTCGATTTCGCTGATCTGTACCTTTGTTAGTTTGTAGTCGCACACATAATCCTCTTTATTTTTCCAGCCCATCAACGCAGCGAGCTCGCTGGTGAGAATTGGAAGTGTTTTTTCATATGACGCGAAATCATCCCCATCGCGTACCCCCATGACTGTGTGCTTCAAGGTTCTATCCTCCGTGTCGGGTTTGCAGGTTTTGTCTGAATTCCTGAATTGTGGTTGAACTCACCTAAGTGTTTCCCACGTTTGTTGTATTTCTCTATTGCGCCATGCTGAAAGTCCCATTCGTAGATCGTACCGGAACTATCCTTCCAGCGAGGACGCAGACCTCCTCCCTTCATACGTGTTTTAGGTGGTGCCCATTTCGCATCCGGGAACGCGGGTAGCTCGTCGGGTTTCGGGTGATAGTCGTGAGAAGTACTGACAACCACATAAACCGGCTTGATCAACGCCCCCACCGGAAACACAAGAATAAAATCCTTGTACTCAGGCGGATAAATCGGATTGACGATGATGCCGTCAGCCTGTTTCGTCGGTGGATAAACCCAGATATGTGGCGCCTGCGGGGCGGCTTCCAGCTTGGGGATGCCGAGAATGTCCGAGCCGTCTTCGGCGGGCGTCCAGATCAGTTCGATGCCTTCCCCAAGATCGGCAACGTACTGGCTACCGCGCAAAGCCACCTGCACGACATCGACCATTTCCCAATCGCGGTTCTTCCCGGTGTAAAAGCCGTAACCCTTGAGGCTGCCGTCATCTTGCTGCTCGATGTTCAGGCGAACCCGCGTGCGGGCCTGTTCGAGAGCGCGCAGTTGGTCTTCGCTGTAGAGAGCGCTGTCGCCGAGAGTGGGTGCCCAGAACAGCGCGACCACACCCGTCAACGCCGCCGTTGTCGCCGTGCCAAGCGCTCCCCCGGCGCCTATGACCGGGGCCATGAGCGCGGGGGCACGAAGTGCCAGTTGACCAATGCCCAGCGCAACCGTCGAGCCGCTGATGGTCTGCAAATCAAGCAGACCGTCGTCATCAACCTCCCTGGCACCCAGCAAGACGATGTCGCCATAGTCTTCTAGGCTGTCAGTCGGCACCATTCCTGAAGGATTGGAGTAGTTGATGACCGCGTCCGGCAACTTGCAGGATTTGGCGAACACGCATCCGACGCGGGGCACTTCATTTTTTATCGGAACCACCCCGAGCCGATCTTCGAATGCTTGCTGTCGGGCGAGCATCGCCTCGTAAGCCGAATGCCGGGCCTCGCGCTCGGCCAGTTCGCTGGGCGTCATCAAGCGATAGGTGACGTGATGCCCGTCACCCGATGGCGGGTTTTTAACCTGGGGAATGTCCTTGTTGCCAGCCACTGACTGTCCTTGTGCGTTCGTGCATCGTTGGCCCTAGGGCAGGGCTGCGCGACGTTAGCGAAGCTGGTAGGTCATGGCTGTAGGACAGGTCTCGAATGACCTTAGGAGTTGTCGCTGTTTTTATGGAAAGTGTTGGTACAGAGGTATTGCGGCCTATCGAAAGTCCAGCGCTTCAGCTAGCTTCGCTGACTCTGTGGAGATGCCATATGACTGAACGTATTCAAGTAACCATGCGCGAAGCCAAAGCCCGGCTTTGTGAGCTTGCTGAGCGTGTATGGCATGGGGAAGAGGTTCTGATCTTCAAGAACGGTAAACCGTATCTGAATTTGCTGCCTCATGTCGCCGAACCCCGGGTGCGGAAACCGGGGCGATTGAAAGGGAGCATTCGGGTATCCGCGAATTTTGAGAAGACCTCTAGTGAGATCATTGATGAATTTGAGGGCAGCCGGTGAGGCCTTTGTTGCAGATACTCATTCCAACCCCGCCGCAGATCCTGTGGGAGCACTCGCGATAAAACGAAATCCGCTACCGGAATTCAAGCAGCGGATTTTGACGCAGCAGGGAGATCAGAACCCTCGCAACACGCGAGACGCCTTACGCCACCAGGACTCCTGCCGATTGAACGGATCATCCGCCAGCACACACGGCATATCCCGCAACCGAATCCATGGTTCATCCTGCCAATGCAGCATACAGAGCGACATCTTCGGCCAATCAAGCACACTCAGCGTAGGACGCTCGACTAACCGCGACGGCCTTGCGTCTCGCAAGGCCGGCACCACCTGATGAGTCAGCCACTCCCGCAGCAATCGATTCTCAGGGCAGTAGTGATAAATCAACAACGCATACGCACCAGACTCGCTCACCATCAGACGCTCCTTGGAGGCGCCGTAAACGTCGACGAGCATCATTTGTCTCTGATCCGTGTCGAGCTTGCGCGTCATGCGCTCATCAAGATGTTTACCCATCAGTCGCCCGAGGTCATTTGCGCAGAACCACGCCTGATTCTCCAAAAGCAGGGCATGCAGGTGAACGTTGTGACGGGTGAAAAGGGTCGGTTTGAGTGACTCAGACATGGCGTGCCTCCTGGATCGGAAGCGCATGATTGGATCTGTGGGTACGGCGATTCACCTTCATCGTGAAGGTCGGATAGTCAGGCATTTCCTTTACCTCTGGCTGCTTTCTTAGGGCATTCGTTAAGGGTGTCGGGAGCTAAGAAACCCACCAGAGACGGGCCGGACATATTCCCCTTTCGGGTCTTGTATTCGCCCACTCCCGACATAACGGGAATTTTTCGCAGGCGTAGAGAAACCGCAGACGAAAAAAAGCCGCATGACTGTCGGGTGCGGAGGGCCGCTCTGGTTTAAGGCGTTTCTTAGGCGCCGAAACGAAAGCCTAGAGGCTCAACGCCGCAGGGTCAACCTTTCAAAATCGGACATGATTACTCAATCGATAATATCTAGAGCCTAAGCACGCAAACCGAATATCTTCCGGATTTCATTGCGTAGGAACTCTCTGTTTTTGGTGTGGCATTCCCAAATGATCGCCACTCTCCATCCCAGCGTGTGTAGCGCCTGCTGTGCATCAGCATCTCGCTCCACGTTCTTCGCCAGTTTTGGCTGCCAAAAGTCCAGCCTGCTTTTGGGCGTGTACGCATATTTGCAGTCAGGATGTCTGTGCCAAAAGCAGCCATGTACGAATATACATAGTCGGTGTTTGGGGAACACCAAGTCAGGTTTTCCCGGCAGATCTTTCCTATATAGACGATAGCGAAGCCCCATTTCATGGCACACCGATCGAACGACCATTTCAGGCCGCGTGTTCTTGCCTTTGATCATCGACATGATCTTGGAACGGTGTTCTGGGGAAACTATGTCTGCACTCAATGCATACGTCCTAGCTAGTCAATCAACTCGACTTTTTCGGTACTGTCTCACTCAATTTTAGCTTTTTCTTTGCCGAAGCTCGTTCGTACCACTCTCCGACGCGAACTGGATCACTGTGTGCAATTTGACCAAGTGATGTTCCAGAGCACTGCCACAGGGCACCAGGTTTGAACCAGAAATACGCTGGTTGCTGAGACTCTACAGGTCTGCAAACAGCGGTATATCTCAGGGCCTGACTATCCGTAGCTTGGCTCCGAGAAGAAGTCAGCTGCTTTTTTGGTGGTGTTAGAACTTATTGATAGCGTAATTCGATTATTCCGTTCGCAGGGGGGGAGAAATCAGCCAGTCTGACTTTTGTCCAAGTATCCACTCGCTTAGCCACTTCCGAAATTTGCTGGCCAGGAGCAACCCTATTGAACTCGGCGTTCACGACCACGGCCCAGTCCCAAAGCAGTTCGCGCAGACCGCCGGAAATCCCTTGCCTCATCCAGATCTGATCGAAGTCGAGTCTGTCGCCAAGTCTGTCCGCCACTACGGACACGACATAGGTGGCGATGTTCACCCATCCTTGGCGGAAGACCTCCTTTGCCTCCTTAGTCTTGATCATGCTCTCGATCGCCTTGAAGAGAATAACCTTGGCAATCATTGCACGATACCAAGGAACATCGAGTGGGTTGGGAACTACTCCCGGAACCTTGTCTAGCTCTTCCATGAACAAGACGAAATTCTTCTCTCCACCCCTTGCCACAACATCCGGCTTGCCGCGCCACGCTTCGTGATACTTTGCGATGTCGTTCTTGGTCAGCTTGCGCTTCGGAGGAACCGTCTCCTGCAGCTTTCGACGCTTTGCTGGGGTATTGCCGTCTCTCAGTAGCATGACATTGTAGGCACCTGCGGCTCGTTCGTAGAACCACCGCGTGGCACCATCAGGGCACCAAGTCTCGTTTGCTAGCTTCTCAAGCTGAACATGGAACGGCCTGTTCGCGGACAGGTCGGACATCTTCACAGCGTTCTGGCTGTTCGCATAGCGCGAGACGTTGCAGATCAGTCGCTCGCGCGCTTCATCTTGCGATCCCTTGAGGATGATAATTTTTGCCGGGACCATGACGTGGCTCAGGTCGATGGACCTATCATCGCGCGATGCGAAGTAGATGGACGAGGTCGTCTGTCCACCATTGACGATCTGGAGTCCCTTCAGGAAAGAGAGCCCCAGATTACCGTCATCGGCGCGCTCGAATGCCGCTTCGTCACAGACAAGGACGAGGCCGTTGTTGAAGGCAAGAAAGTGCTCCGGCTCCTTGCGGAGTGTTTCGACAATACCTTTGTTCACAGCCTTCTTGTTGCCAAGGAAAGTTCGCACGTTGGCTTCCAGCAACCGAGATCCGAAGCGTAAGTAAAGGTCACGAATGAGCTGGCCCGGAATTGCAGTCAGCGCATACTCGTAGTCGGCGTCCGGATCAGGGACATGGACGCAGGGAAGTGGTCGCCCGATTGACTGGACGAAGCTTAGAGCCAGCTCGTCGCGAGGTTTTCCATCGGTGTGACGGAACAGCCTTTCCATGTCCATGGACTCGACGGCCACCATCTTGTCATGGACCTCCTTGTTGGAAAATCGCTTAGTCTTAGTCTTGCCGTCGGTGATAACGAACACCCGAAGTCGGTCAATATCACTCCAGCGGGATCGAATGGTCGCGACTAGGTCTCGGATCGAATGGGTTGGATCAATTTTTGCGTCGAGGTTTCCGCTCGCCGCGCGAAACAGAAAGCGAACTCCTTCACTGGCGGTGGCTGTTGCATCCGAGTCTGCAAGATCTTGAAGTTGCTCAGATCCAAAGTAATGGCTGACAAACAGGTCGAGGGCAGTTTCATCAGCGCTGAGGGCATAGCCACTGATACGCAGCTTCGCGTTGCCAACCTTTCCGTTCCAGTGGCAGACCACGGACTCTTCGCAAATCCCTGTCTCAGCAAGATGCTCCATGACCTTTTCAGCAAAGACGAGCTCCTCCGAAGGGAATGGCCCTTCACCTGCCTGGACTCGCTCTGCAATTGTCGTATGCAGGTCGGAGCGGAAGTTGCGGTGAAATTCTTCGAGGCTCATTTCAATCCAGTCCAAATTCGTTAATCAGCTCCGAGAGTCCGATGGTGGGGACTTCGAGGGCGTCAAGGTCGAGCACGTAGGCCGCCGAGCGGATGGCCGCTGGCAGCGCGGCACGAGTGAGGCGCGGCATGTCACCTTCTGCGTGGATCGCTCTCGCGTCCTTCAATGTCAGCGTGCGGCCATAGAGCGCTGCATGCTCGTCGAGGTATCCCATCACCATGAGCAACGCCTCGAATCCGCGTTGCACTCCGGCCAGTTCGAACCTTTCGCGGAGTTCGGACACGAGACCGGCGAGCGAGGCCCCATCAGTGTTTTCTTCAAAGCGAAAGGCGCAGAGGAAGATGGGTGCCCTGTCACCATCCAGCTGCTCGATGCTGTTAATCCGAGCAAGGAAACTGCCGGTTTGAACAGTGCTCTTTACCTCTATTGCGCCACCCCGAACATGAAAGTCCTGCGCCGCCCGCAAAGGTCCCTGCCAGCAGTTGAGAGCACCCGCTCCGAGGGGAGTGTCCGCGAGCAGATTGAGCAACCACAGTTCGCCGAACAAGCCAATTTGCGCATCAGACGATAGTGGGCGGTGCGTTCGAGCCATAAATGCCTGCCACTCCCTGACCCGTTCAAGGAAGGCATCCATCACATCGCGGCTCGCGTTCTCGGCTGCAGCCTCCAGCGTCCTCAAGATATCAACAACTATAATGGCGAAGATATCCGGTGACCCTTCAGGCCGTCTCACGAGAGCGATGGCCGTCTTTCCGGCAAACACAAGCTGACCTTCTATGTTGGATACGTCGAACCCCTTGCCTTCGGGCAGCCGTGCCGGATTGACCGACCATGATCCGGGAAAGGAGACGATCAGCGCTTCACGACCTAAGGGAAAGTGACATCCCGCCTCGACCGAGAGAACGCCAATTCCCGCGAGGTGGACAAATCGCCAGTCTTCCCCTGCTTCCTGGCGCGCGAGCGCTCGCCACGCACGTGCGAGTCCCTCTTCAGTCCACCCACTCATTGAGACCTCCCCACAGTACGCTGTTGGCGATATACCTCGAATTTGAAACCCTTCTCTCGGAAGTGCTTGACGGAAAACTGATTGACCAAGCGACGACGGGATCGGCATTCTTCAGCTCATCGACGCCAGCACCCTCTGGATCCAGCAAATAGAGCATCAGCAAGCCGCGTTCCCGGCGAGGCGGGATGCCAGCTTCGGCGACGCCTTCTCCGAGAACCCGACGGATCTGGGGTCCTCTTGGTTCTGACGGAGGCTCCTTGCCTTCGTTGCGATCAGTGTCATTGCGCCAGGCTTTCTGGCTGAGCTCCAGCGCAGCTTTCCATTCCGCTTCCGTCAGATCAATGGCCTGATCTCGAGGCGATATCAGGGTCTTAATCGAGTATCGATCCTCATGTGCGGTCGTTCGCTTCCGCTGCAGCATGTTGACCGAACAACCACCTACCGTACGGTCTTTGTCGTCGGGGCCGCTGTCCTTTCCGATCAGCGCGACCGTCCAGCTCGTGAGCTCACGCCCCTTGTTCATCTCCTCGATGAAGTCAGCGATCAACGGACTCATAATCCGGAAGCTAGCCGGGTGCGTTCTATAGTCCCGAAGGAACGAGATTATGCTCAGAGCTGGCACATCGCGCCAAAGGTGACCGTTCCAATTCTGGCCATCCGGCACGAAGATCTGGTGGTTCAGGTCCTTTGATGGGCCGAGTTCGGCGATGAAGCGATTAGTAGCCTTGAAGTTCGCAGTGATGTCGTCCTTGCGATTGGGAAACACGATGGTCTGCAGCAGATCGCCGGAGTATGTCAACTGCATCGCGCGAGCGTTCCTCATCTTGGCCCGCGACGTCACCGTGAGTACAGAGTGCGATTTCACGCGCAACCCGAACTGTTTGGGCGTAGCTCCGGCCGCAAACATGTTGTCGAACTCTTGGCGCAACTCTTCGGCGGCATCCGCGATGTGGCCGAACCACTCCACCATTTCCTGCGACGTATAGAGGCGGCAGACATCGAGGTAACCGTCGCGGTAGCCAAACCAGCGCCCCATCTGCATGAGCGTGTCGTACATGCGTGCAGTTCGCAGGAAGTAACTCGTGCAGAGACCTTCGAGCGTTAGACCGCGGGCAAGCTTGTCACCGCCGATGGCAATCACCTTGAGGCCGGTGACATCGTTCTCAGCATAATCGAGCGCGTCCTTGGCACTGCCGTTGATCTCGCGCACGCGTATGTCGGACAGCACATTGGGGAGGACGGCACGAATGTCCGCCCACGAGAAGTCCTCCAACGCTTCGCCTTCGACGAGCGCAGAGCGGATCCCCTGCATGCTTGGTAGGAAAGTCTCTTCATATTCCTTGCGCATGAACGCCTCGAGCTCCGCAAGCTCGATGCCGCGGGTATAGCGGCCCTTCAGATCCCGCACGTACGTCGCAACTTGGTTAACGACGGCATTCTGTACCGAAGTGAAGCGGGTAACGTGGATGAGCATCGAGGAATGCTTGCTGCCCTGTCCTCGCAGCTTCCTCACGGAACAGGCATAGACAAAGGAACGAATCGCCTCGGCGAGTGAATCTGGCACACGGTCCTCTCCCTGCCATCGCGGTCGGTATCCGTTCTTGTGCCGTGGCGGCATCCAAGTCTGGAACTCGTTGTCCGACAGGGGGCGCACCATGGGTAGGTCTTCAGGCGCGCTGGAAGCCGATCCGAAGACACGGCCAGGCCCGACGTAGTTAGATGGTGCCGCAAGACTGGTGATGAAGGCTGCTGGGAATAGGTCTGGTCCGTGCTCCTGTGTCTCCCCGCGGTCATGAATGAAGATGTTTGCGAAGGGCGTCGCCGTATAGCCGACATAAGCCTTCCTCGAGAAGTGGTGGAGGATCGAGCGGATCAACCTGTTGATGGTCTTGGGTTTATGTTCGAGATCCGGGACGCCGAACTCATCCACGATGTCTTCGCCCGTGTCGACCGATCCATGATCGGACTCGTCGTCGATCACTAGGAGAGGCAGGTTGGTGACGAGCTTGCGACCGGTTTCAGGGTCAACGTGGTTGGCGACACGGTTGCGGATCCAGTGCAGCAGGAGCTCAAGTACAGTCTTGTTCTTTTTGACCACGAACAGCCATGGCCGCTGTTCCGGGCTAATGTTCATCCTCGACGCAGCAACCGTGTTGAAGTCGCCATTGTCGTTTCGATTGGTTGCAGCGTTGGGGCGGACAGACAAGTCCTTGTCGATCAATCCCACCCCGACCGCAGGGAGCTCATCAGCGTCAGCGATGGTGGCAAAACCCAAGAACCCCTCGTCGAGGCGGATCTGTGTCTGGGCTCTCAGATTGTTGTGCAGGCCGGCCAGCACGATAATGATCTTGTAACCTGCGTCGGCGGCCTTGCAGATCAATCCGGTGTAGTTGCCGGTCTTTCCCGACTGAACGTGGCCCACGACCATCCCGCGACGATCCCATGCGCCTTCCCGGGTCGGGTCCTCGAGTTGCGACAGAACTTCATCCGTAGCAAGGTCGAGGGCATCGAGGGCCGTCCAAGGGATGCGTGCTTCCATGTATTCGGAGTAACGCTGCCAGTAGGTCCAGTTCCTCTTCCTTTCCGCCTCGAGCCAAACGACATGGTCCTCACCGCTCGAAAGAGTAGCGTTCTTACCCACCGTACGGCTCGATCGGCGGATCAGTTCATCGACGAGTGCGTCGCGATCGACGAGGGCAAAGTCCTCCTCCATCATAATCGCTAGCTTGATCAGCTCCTTTTCGATCATTTCCGGAGTGACAGGGCTCTGAGCGCGCTCTTCGGCGAGGCGGAGCATGTTCTGCGCCATGGATAAGATTGAATCGAAAGCTTTCAGGTTCGAATTCGTCATTGCGTATCTTTCACTCCAAGGGCTGCAACCAGTTCGAGGTGCCGGTCGAATGGGGGCGTGCGACCGAGCCGTTCGCGCGCCTCGGTCGGGTTGAGCCCGCGAAACTTCACCAGCGCTTCGAATATTGAGGACAACGTTTCCATCACTTCATTGTTAGGTGCTCCGGCGAAACCTGTTCTCGGAGTTTGCTTGTCTTCCGCCGTATCAAGCCAGATGCGCTGAACGGGAACAGTCTCCTCGATGAGCCTTAGTAGAGCGAGGATATCGGGCTTGAGCGCACCGGCGCGATTCAGGATCGAGGCGACTAGGTCATGGTCACGCGCGATTCGGTAGGATGTCCCTTGTGCCGAGCGGCGCACCTGCCAGGCCTCTGCTACGGAGTTCGACCGCGCGCCAGACACCTGCGCAATGTGCCCCCTGTGGGCAAAAACCCGCCTCGCTGTGTCGCGGGTTTCCGATGCCAGGCGGTTAAGTTGAGATCGCAGTCGTACCGGCGGGCTGGCCGCCGACTTCAGGACATTGATCTTCCAATCGGCGTCTGCGCTGTTCGGTATGTCGAGGCGAATGCGGGCAAGCCTGTGGGCTTCATCGCGTGGCCATGACTTGCCTCCATCGCCGAGGCCAAGCCAGCCCCCGGCGAGAAGGAGACGCTTGTTGCGGTAGACGTAGAAGCCCTCCTGCTGCGTCCATCCTCCGGGCCCGGCTGCGGCTTCCTGTTCGGTGGGCTTTAGCATGTCGCGATGAGGAAGGACGTGGCATTGAACCGACACACCTGTGGTATGGAGAATGCGATACTCAGGGCTTTCTAACGCCTTGCCTGGATGTCCCATCAGGTACGGGTCCCACGGCTTAACCTCTCTGCCGTTCAGAAGGAGGCGAAACGTTGGTTGATAGCCGTCGAGGAGACGATGAAAGGTCATCGCAAGATGCGCTTCAACGCGATCCGCGAGCTCGATCATGTCTGTGGCACAGAATCCATCGGTCACGATGCGGTCGAGCTTCTCCCAGAGGACAACTGTGCCGTGTTCCATCTGTTCGAGTGGCGAAAACAGCTGCTCCGATCCTGAAGCGGGTCCTTCGAAGATCGGCCATTCGGGGCCTGACTCCTGACCGATGAGATCTAGGTCCCAGCGCAGGCACACGACAGGTCCACCGTTCTGCCGACTGGCGACGGTCAGTCGCCGCGCCTGCGAGAAACTCGCGGTCTTCAGTCCCAGCCCGAAGCGCCCGAGATCACTGGCAGCGCGTTCAGCCCTCGGATCGCGCGCACCGAACCGCATACCGGCTTCCAGACTGGCATCGTCCATTCCGTCGCCATTATCAACGATCCTTACCCAGCTCTCCGGACCGGCCCATTCGAGATGAACGGCGACCTCGCTCGAATTCGCCGCGATGGAATTGTCGACGAGATCGGCAAGTGCAGTAGGTAGCGAGTAGCCGAGCCCGCGAAGTGACTCGAGCATCGAACCAGCATAAGGAGGTGCATTTCTAACTCCCATGCTATTCAATCCCCATTAATTCTTTCAAGCGGGCCTTGCGTGCTGGAAGTGAAAGACGTTCAAGCGCCTTAGTTTCGATCTGTCGAATGCGTTCGCGTGTCAAATCGTAGTGCTTGCCAATTTCTTCGAGGGTCATTTCTTCGTCGCATCCTATTCCGAAGCGCATTTTAATCACAGCCGCTTCACGCGAATCCAACTCAGCCAATGCATCCACTACAATCCTCGCTGTTTCTGCATTGTCGAAGATATCTTCATGCTCCTGGGCGGGTAAGAGCTCATCCCAATCCTCGAAGCTTTCGGGATATTCAGCATTACGGGGTATTCTGCGAAACTCTCGCACTTGATCAGTTGTCCACCCTAGCTCAGTGGCAAGTTCATTGTCCGAAACAGCGCTGTCAGAGCGGACGTCGAGCTTGTCTAGAACGCGATCAAACATCGTCAAGTTGTGATACCGATGCGCAGGTACACGGACCGATGCACTTTCATCTGCACGCCATCTCGTTAGCGCCTGTTGCATCCAGAAGGTGCAATAGATAACAAACCTATCCCCACGCGCTGAGTCAAAACGCCTCGTCGATCGCTGTAGCCCCGTGAATACCACTTGGAAAACATCTTCAGGGTCTTCGTCTTTCTCCACGTTCCTTGCCGCAAAACGCCTCGCAAAAGGAAGATGCTCACGGATAAGACGCGCAGTGGCAGCCTCATAGACCGAAATCAGTTTGTCCAGCTGAATGGAGTTCTCGATGCTCCCCATATTTTGCTCTAGGGAGCGAACCAAATCCTTGTGAAACGCCAGAGATATATCGAGCGCATCGAGCGCATCAAGTGCTTCTCTTCGCCGCTTACCTTCCATCTTGCGACCATTGGCCTGCCAAGACTTAAGGGCTTCCACGGCGGCCATGACTTCGGCCGTCTCGGTATGGTTCAAGCGCGAGGGAATGATGCTCCTAAGCGAGACAGAATCGGGAGCTCGGTACCCGTCGCGGATGCTGTCGAAGACATCGACGATCGTTCCGACGGCGGCTTCGGAGGAGAGAATCCCTAGCTGAAGCTCCTGCTTTGCCCTCGCTATTGGCCCCAGAAGCTGCTGTTCGTAGGACTTGTCCATGCTGAATTTTTGCGTCCCTGGCAGCCTCGTTTCACGCGTAAGGGCTGCCTCAATCGCTTCGGCTAGCTCGCCGGACGATATGTCTGCAATGTCCGATCTGGCGCCCCATCGGACAACATCATGCTCGTTAGAATGATCGAAATGATCGAAGCCAGCAGCTTCCAAGTTGCGCTGTACATTAATGCGTAGCTCTTCGAAATCACCATTGCCCTCACAATGCGCGACCAGTTGGTTGACATCATCGACAGAGCACCATCCCTTCTTCAGTGTTTCCTCCGCCCAAGTGATGCATATATCTGGATCAATCGACAGCCGCGTGCCGGTCTGGAGGACTGCGCGTTTAACCGATTTTCGACCGCGGTTACGGACCTTCAGGAAGTCATTTTCTGCGCCTTGATAGGCTGCTACGGCAACGTTGGTACCGATTCCATCACCGGCAATTTGTGCAGTTGAAAGGTCGAGATCCCAATTCACATCCTTGTCATCCAAAACCATGGGTTCCGAACTGACTATCGCAACGAATGACCCCGAAGCCGATTCGCTATTGGATTGGGCGAAGAACTCTTCTGGTTCTATCGCGGACTCGAAACTGAGCAGGTCATCCAGTTCGCTTTTAGTGTTCTCCAGAGTCGCTAGGCTGATGTCGAACATGACTACCTCATCCTGAGTTGCCACTACAGCCGCTTCATTCCTCGCTTCATGGGTAACCTGAAATACTTCTGCTATCGTTGCAGCTTGCGGAATCGACTCTCTTGGCATTGACCAACGTTCTTCAGATACCCTGCACTCATCTACTTGGCCAAAATCGTCTAGAGCCTCTCTTAGTAGAGCAATGCATTCAGGACATCCACCTTTCTCTGCGTAGACCATGACTCCTCTGCCCTTGGAGTCGAGCAACTCTGGGTTTGCTCCAGCAACCAAAAGCAGCCGCACAACGCCCTTCTTCCTTCGAGCGGAAGCAAGCATCAGCAGGGTGGCACCTCCACTGTCTCGGGCATCGAGATTATCTCCCCGCGCAATGTGAAGTTTGATAGCGATCTCTACACCGGCAATCGCCGCCATACGGAGTAAAGGGTTCAGTTTCACCACAGTGTCACCCACATGCCCCATGCGTCTCCATCAAATGGCCTGAGAAATGAGCTTACTGCATGATTTTGTTTTCACGGGCGATTCCTTGTCCATGTTCCAGCTCTCTAAGGCGTGCAAATCATGACCACCCTCAAGGCTGTCATTAAGATGTCCCTATCGACCAGTGAGCAATGTGGATTGAAATCTAACAGAAATCACTTGCATTGATATGTCGCTAAGAGATTTGTAGTGGCAATCTGCTCACAATATCTACTAGTCATAAGCACGTAAAGGAAGAAAGGTGCCGCTGTTGGAACCTACAGTAATAACTGACCATGGCTCACTCGGCTCTTGAGCTAAGGCAAAGCGGGTCACTCGTGGCTTAGCATAATGAAATTAGTGCCTTCGTACCGAGGTTGGGTGCGCGCGCGTTGCGAGCGTGTAGCCCAATTGCTGCGGGTGATCAACGTGAAGCGGGTTTATCAGTGATGAGCGGCCACCGTTGATCTGTAAATGCGGCCAACTCGATATCCCGCTCATCACGAAATAGGGATTATGAACACAAAAAAACTGAGCGGGCGAAGCATCCGGCGTGTCGAGAGGCTATGTTTTCTCTTCCCTTGGCAACTATTTTTGAGATGCGCTACGCCCCCACCATTGCCTAGATAGAAAGGTCAAAACTATGGGTGCAGGGTTACAGGGTTATTAGGTCGCGTATTCATTGGCAGAGGCAGGCAGAAGATTTGGCGTCGTTGCGGGTGCCTGCCCCCGATACTATCTGGCGCTGATTACGTTGCTCAATAGTCTGTCCGATTCGATTAAATGCCAAGTGACGCTTGGCGGTTTTTCCCCGAGCGATAGGAATCGATGATTTCAGCGACAACAGCTGCGATCTTTCTAGCAAGAAGCGGCGGGACTGCGTTTCCGATTTGTGTGTACTGCTGTGTTCTATTTCCCTCGAAGAAGTAATTGTCAGGAAAAGTCTGCAGTCGCGCGGCTTCGCGAACAGTCAAACTACGGCACTGGCTTGGGTCCGGGTGAATGTAGTAATGACCATCTTTAGCTATGTGGGCGACAACTGTGGTAGACGGACCATCTTCCATTTGAACTCTGAAACGGTCACTAAAGGGGACGAAATCGGAAGACACGTTTTCATGAGCTGGCAGGAGTTGGGCAGGGAATTGGTGTATTTTTGGTGAGGTGCCGTTCAACCGTGCGTAGCTTGCTGCAAAAATATACCTATGCAGGTCAGAACGCATATGGCTCCGAGCCTCATGCTGTAGCACCCCATTCAGTCTGGGGTCGAGAAACCACTCACGTTGCTTGGCACTCATTTCTGGAACTACTTTCCAGGGTATGAATCCACTGCCATTAGATTTCAGCCGCTGTGCTTTAACAGCCGCATCCTTCATGGTATCTATTAAATCCCCCCGGCCAGCCACATAAGGCCGTAAAAGCATGGAGCTGGCCTCATCCAATGTTGAGAGCCAGGCCTCGAGGGAATCTCCTCCCCTTGAAATTTTGCTCCGTATTGGAGGGAGTCCTGATAAAGCCTGCCCAACTGTGAAAACCGTTTTGCTGGGTTCCATTACAAGCTTTTGCGGACGCTCCAATAGAGCGGGACAGCTCGAGGCAACGTCAGAGCGAACCCCAAGCAGGATAACCCTGTGTCGAGCCTGAGGAAGACCGTGACGCTCCGCTTGAATGACAAAGTCATGTGGGTCTGGTTTCTCCACATCTTTAGGGACGACTAAGGAGCGGATGTTGTACGAAAGATCGCCACCAGGAGTCGAGAGGTCCTCGAGAATTTGCTGGAAAATGTTCGAGCCGCTGTGCTTCGAGGACAGTATGCCTTTCACGTTCTCCATGACGAAGATCGTCGGTTTGAACTCACGAATAATCCGCAGATACTCTTTGTAGAGAAAGTGCTTCTCGTCGCTTTCAAACTCCTCTTGGCTCTCGCGTGTTCGACGGGCACGTCCTGCTACTGAGTATGCTTGGCACGGCGGGCCGCCAATGAGTACCCATTCATCTGCGCCTGTCAGGGCTTCCCTGATCCAATTGTCGACCTCATCGGGCGAAATTTTACCAAGCTCTGCGAGCTTAGCTTCTTGTGCAGCCTCCACTGCTTCTGCCGGTACGTCCGGATGCTTGAAAAGCTCTTCACGAGTGATTTCACCCCGGACGTATTGGTAGTAAGCCTCCGGTGCTTCGCCTTTTGGAAAAGCGCGAAACAATGCGCGGAGGGATAAAGTCGCGTGAGCGACAGGATCTTTCTCGATCGAGACACGTAGCTGAAACTTACGTACTCCCTTCTCAGGGCCACCGATTGAAGAGAATCCCTCCCCGAGTCCGCCCGGGCCGGCAAAGAGGTCGATGACCGGGATAGAATCCTTATATTTCATTGATTTAGTCGATGCGCCTAAGACGAAAATAAAAAAAGCGCACTGTAGCGCTCAGGTGAGTTGCGGCCCAGAAGTGACACGCCCTATATGCGATAAATGGTAACGGTTCACTAGGTAGCGGGCAAGAAATGAACTTTAAGTAGAGGTGCCGAATGCACCGAATGTAGGTAAGCGGCAAGGCTCCGGCCAAGTTCATTTTGTAGCAAAGGCCTCAACGATCGGGCTGTCAAAACGGTTAGGAGTTTTGAGTGGCCATTGAGGTGGAAGCTGCTGTAAGTGTTGTAGGTATTTTCTGAGCGTGAGGGGGGAATATCCACGACCGAACAAAAAAGCCCCGATCAGATCGGGGCTTTCAGTTTTCGATTTTTCGATGTGACACCATCGTCAAGTCGCGCCGCAACTAGGGAATCAATCCCAGCTCAAAGCCCCACCAGTCTGATACTCAATAACCCGCGTCTCAAAGAAATTCTTCTCTTTCTTCAAGTCCATGATCTCGCTCATCCAAGGGAACGGGTTAGTCGTCCCTGGGTACTCTTCCTTCAAACCGATCTGCGACAGGCGACGGTTGGCGATGAACTTGAGGTAGTCCTCCATCATCGCCGCGTTCATGCCCAGTACGCCGCGAGGCATGGTGTCGCGGGCGTATTCGATTTCCAGTTGGGTGCCTTGCAGGATCATTTGCGAGGCTTCTTCCTTCATTTCGGCGTCCCACAGGTGTGGGTTTTCGATTTTGATCTGGTTGATCACGTCGATGCCGAAGTTCAGGTGCATGGATTCGTCGCGCAGGATGTATTGGAACTGCTCGGCGACGCCGGTCATTTTGTTGCGGCGGCCCATGGAGAGGATCTGGGTGAAGCCGCAATAGAAGAAGATGCCTTCCAGAACGCAGTAGTAGGCGATCAGGTTGCGCAGCAGTTCTTTGTCGGTTTCGACGGTGCCGGTTTCGAACTTCGGATCGGAGATCGAACGGGTGTATTTCAGGCCCCAGGTGGCTTTTTTCGCGACCGATGGGATCTCGTGGTACATGTTGAAGATTTCACCTTCATCCATGGCCAGCGATTCGATGCAGTACTGGTAGGCGTGGGTGTGGATCGCCTCTTCGAAGGCCTGGCGCAGGATGTACTGGCGGCATTCCGGGTTGGTGATCAGGCGGTACACGGCCAGGACCAGGTTGTTGGCAACCAGGGAGTCGGCGGTGGAGAAGAAGCCGAGGTTGCGCATCACGATACGGCGCTCGTCGTCGGTCAGGCCTTCCGGGTTTTTCCAGAGGGCGATGTCGGCGGTCATGTTGACTTCTTGCGGCATCCAGTGGTTTGCGCAGCCGTCGAGGTACTTCTGCCAGGCCCAGTCGTACTTGAAGGGTACGAGTTGGTTGAGGTCGGCGCGGCAGTTGATCATGCGCTTTTCGTCAACGGCGACACGAGCGGAGGCGCCTTCGAGTTCGGCGAGGCCTTCGGCGACGTCGAGGGAATCCAGGGCAGCCTTGGCGCGGGCCACGGCGGCGGAGTCACTGGCGGTCACGGCGCGGGCTTCCAGCGCGGCGGCACCGCCGGCGCTGTCGAGACGGTCCATGTTGGCTTCGGTGGCGTGGCCAGCGTTAGCGCTCTTGACTGCTACTTCCGTGTCTTCTTTGTCGAATTCGTCCCAGCTCAGCATGACGTGTCGTCTCCTGCGTGAGGGCCAGATTGCCCGTGTGAAATGGATGAGTCGGTATTTCACACGGCCGTACTGGCCGCGTTGGATCTAAAGGAATCGTTTTTTGCACTCGCCAAGGCAGGCAATAAAACAGAATTTTGTACGGGGTTCCGAGAGCCTCTGATGGGCGCAATCAGCATCGAATGCTGTTGCGGGGCTTCAGACTGGCTATTGATCCCTGTAAGGGGATATTGCAGGCCCGTTTAAGGCGGCATTATAGGGAAATTTTCACCGGCGTGGTGGGGCGAATCCGCGCATGGAGCGGTCGAGAAGCAGGGTTTTTCGGTCGGAGCGAGGGTTTACAGGGCTTTGGCTGAGATTGGCGATGGCAAAATTTTTTTTGGCAAATTTGAGTTTGCTCAAAAAGTAATCAAAAAAAGGCTTTTTTCACTACATCTTGTGTTTCTGGATGCTTTTCGAGAGTTCCAAACACAACTGAGCCCGACCGAAGCCGGGCTGGAATCGACCTTCAGCAATCGCTGAAATGATCCGATTCGGTGCAGTTACTCAGCCGCTGGAGCAGCCATTGCCCATGACGCTGTAACGCAAGATATGCCGTTGGCCTTTGGAGTCGTCATATTCCATTTTCATCGGGACAACTTCACACACATTGGGGACTTCGCTCATGGAAACAACTTTGGCGATGTCCAGGTGCATCGAGTAAGTGTATTCCTCGATAGCCGGTTGTTGCTGCGCGACATCAGTCTGAACCTCGTCTGCCATGGCGGTTGCGCACAGACTGCTGAGGGCCAGAACCAATAAAGCTTTCATTTAAGTTTTACCTTTCTTGAGGCGAGAGGGGGCACGCAATCTTTTTGGGATTGCGTGTGAATCTTTACAACTTGGGTTTGGGTTAACTGCCTTCGTGGGGGCTGTAACGTGGTTAACTCAGGTTGCCGGGTTGGCGAGGTGGATTTTAGGCGTGGGGGTTTCGTTCATATAGCCGTGCTTTTGATAAACACTTTTGACAGTTTTCGTAACAATCCTTCGAAACCTTTGTGTACGGCTATGCAGGAGCCGGCTTGTTGGCGAAATTGGCGACGCGGTGTGTCAGGCATAGCGTCATCGCTGGCAAGCCAGCTCCCACAGGTTATGGGGAACCTAGCTCGTTTGGAGTAGGACGAATTACCTCTGGCTTGGCAGGCTGAGTCGCTATTCACGACATTTTGTGTGGGCTTGTTACTACCATCGTCGAATGGTTCTATAGGCCCGGCCCGGGCTACAACGGTGCCATACAAAAACAACTATTCCACCGAGGTAAGAAAGATGAGTGCGGCTTCCCTGTATCCCGTTCGTCCCGAGGTTCTGGCCAATACGTTGACCGACGAGGCGACCTACAAGGCCATGTACCAGCAGTCGGTCGTCAACCCGGACGGCT
>NZ_RCNW01000367.1:0-695 GCF_004307605.1 Pseudomonas sp. Sample_24 | reverse complement strand
AATGGCCAAGTTCGCGACAGTATAGGGCAATTGTTGCCGTCCCGAAGCGGCTGCTGCAGTACTTTGCGCAGATTGTTGCAAGCGTAGTGCAGTCATGCTTTGACCGCTCACGCGATAAACTTCCAGTGCTCGACTCAGGCGCTGCGGATCGTTCGGATGAATCCGCGCCGCGGAGACCGGATCAATCACCGCCAACTGGTCGTGCAGGGCTTGCCAGCCAAGGCGTGCAGCCTCTTCCTCGATTTGCGCGCGGACGTCGGGATCAGCCGCCGGCATTTCTGCCAGCCCTTCGAGCAAAGCCTTGTAGTAGAGCATCGTGCCGCCTACCAACAGCGGAATTTTTCCCCGCGCAGTGATATCGGCCATGGCTTCGAGGGCGTCACGGCGAAAATCCGCGGCCGAATAGCTCTCGGCCGGGTCGAGAATATCGATCAAACGGTGCGGAAACTCTGCCAACAGCTCTTTCGACGGCTTGGCGGTGCCGATGTCCATGCCACGATAGACCAGCGCCGAATCGACGCTGATCAGTTCGCAAGGCAGGACCTTGGTGAGCTCGATGGCCAGGTCGGTCTTGCCGGCGGCGGTCGGGCCCATCAGGAAAATCGCAGGTGGGAGCTGGCTCATCAACGACCGCGCAAGAACAGTTTGTCCAGATCGTCCAGGCCCAGTTGGGTCCAGGTCGGTCGGCCATGGTT
>NZ_RCNW01000394.1:0-4098 GCF_004307605.1 Pseudomonas sp. Sample_24 | reverse complement strand
GATTCGCCTGTCGGGCTACATCACCGAAGAAAAAGTCGCCATCGCCAAGCGTCACCTGTGGCCGAAACAGCTGGAGAAGGCTGGCGTATCCAAAGGCAGCCTGAGCATCAGCGACAATGCGCTCAAAGCCTTGATCGACGGTTATGCCCGTGAAGCCGGGGTGCGTCAGCTGGAGAAAAACCTCGGCAAGCTGGTTCGCAAAGCGGTGATGAAGCTGCTCGACGATCCCAAAGCGGTGATCAAGCTCGGCCCGAAAGACCTCGAACCGTCCCTTGGCAAACCGGTGTTCCGCAATGAACAAGTGTTGTCGGGAACGGGCGTGATCACCGGACTGGCCTGGACCAGCATGGGCGGCGCGACCTTGCCGATCGAAGCCACCCGCATCCATACCCTTAACCGCGGCTTCAAGCTCACCGGGCAATTGGGCGATGTGATGAAGGAGTCCGCGGAGATCGCCTACAGCTACGTCAGCTCCAATCTGAAGTCGTTTGGCGGCGACCCGAAATTCTTCGATGAAGCCTTTGTGCACCTGCACGTGCCGGAAGGTGCAACACCGAAAGACGGCCCGAGCGCCGGTGTGACCATGGCCAGTGCGCTGTTGTCGCTGGCACGCAACCAGCCACCGAAAAAAGGCGTGGCCATGACCGGCGAGCTCACCTTGACCGGGCATGTGCTGCCGATTGGCGGGGTGCGCGAAAAGGTCATTGCGGCGCGGCGGCAGAAAATCTTCGAGCTGATTCTGCCCGAGGCCAATCGCGGTAATTTCGAAGAGCTGCCGGAATATCTCAAAGAAGGCATTACCGTGCACTTTGCCAAGCGGTTTGCGGATGTGGCTAAGGTATTGTTCTAAGCCGGCAACCCAATACCAAAAAGGCCAGGCTATTGCCTGGTCTTTTTTTGTGCATTTGATCAACACCTTGCGAATTGAACTATTAAGTATAAAAAGATCAACTAGCACCGCAATTTAAATCTAAAAAACTAGCATATTTGACAGTATCCTCTCAAAAGGCGTGATGCTAACTTTTCAATTCAAATCATTCCTAGTTACTGACAGGCACACTCCATGACCAACCTGAAACAGGCTACTCGATCAGAAGCTACCGGTTACCTCAAGGCTAAGAGAAACAATGAGGAATTCTTCAGTTCCGAGGTCGTTTTCGCAAGCCGCTATGACAAATGGATTGAAATTGAGGCGCACATCAACTTCGCCCTTCCAGATCCAAGGTTTTTCCTGTTGGATATCGATGAAGCCACGCCAAGCGGACAACAGAACTTTGTGCGGGGAGGGTATTTGCGCTCCGTTGAGTATCACAGCGGAAGCTCTATGCAATCTGCATACGAAGGAACTTTCACGGCCAACTTAAATAATTCGACTAAAAGGTATCAACTAACATTTAACCTGAAATTCTATGGTCACGATAAGCTCGAAATCGAAGGTGAGCTCGACATTACGGGCTTACATCCTTAATCAGCCTCACCATTCCCTCCAAACCAGAGCCTGATTTGCCAACATTCTTCTCCAAGGCTCTGGTCACACTTTGTCTCATCTCGGTTATGCTCGCCGTTCGTCGTGAACGCCGGAGCTACTGACCCTATGTCCCCCATTCGTCTGTTTGTCCCTCTCGTACTCGCCTTGCTGGCCGCTTGCGCCACGCAACCGAAACATAACGTGACGGTGGAGAAACAAAGCGAATGCCCGGTGAAACTCACTGCTGGGCAAAACCTGATCCTGACCTTGCCGAGCAATCCCACCACCGGCTACCGCTGGGCGATCCAGGATTCGGCCGGGGGCGTGTTGCGCCCGCTGGGGCCAGAGGTTTATCGAAACCCCGAAGATGCCGGTGTGGTGGGCGCTGCAGGCGTATCGACCTGGCGTTTTCAAGCCTTCGCCGCTGGCACCGGGCGTTTGCGCCTGACCTCACAACAACCATGGGCGCCGGAAGTGCTGCCGGTTGATTCCTTCGACTGCACTGTCTCGGTCAACTGATCGTGGGCTGGCTGATTCTGGCACTGATGGGCGCGCTGACGTTCCTGTATGGCTTGAGCGTGCATGCTGCGATGCTCTGCCTGCTGGTCAAGCCGTTGCCCGTATTGGCTCTGCTCGGTTGGCTGCACGATGCGCCGCCCGGTGAGTACCGCCGCTGGATCAGCCTCGGTCTGATTTTTTCCCTGCTGGGCGATGTGTTGTTGGCGTGGCCGGGGGATTTGTTCGTGTTTGGACTGGGTGCGTTTCTGGTTGCGCACCTGGCCTATCTCAAGGCGTATCTGAGCGATTGCCGACGCTTGGCCGTGCTGCCGCTGGTGCTGGCCCTCGGTGTCGGCGTCGTCCTGCTGGGGATTCTGATTTCCAACGGCCTCGGCCCATTGCTGGTGCCCGTGATTGTCTATGGCACAGCCATCAGCGCCATGCTCTGGCGCGCCCTGGCCCGACTCGGGACCGACGTGCCCAAACGCTCTGCGCTGCTGGCGGCAGCGGGCGCGGTGGCGTTCGTGTTCTCCGACAGCGTGATTGGCATCAGCCGGTTTGTGATGCCATTTGATGCTGCCCCTTATGTGATTATCCTCAGCTACTGGCTGGGGCAATGGGGGATCACTGCCTCGGCGTTCCCCCAAAGATCACGCTAACCATTGTGGCGAGGGAGCTTGCTCCCGCTGGGCTGCGAAGCGGCCCCGAAACCATTCAACCGCGCGTCAACAGTTTCACCCCACCTAGCCGGGTTTGCGACTGCTGCGCAGCCGAGCGGGAGCAAGCTCCCTCGCCACAATGGTGTTTCCTTTCCGTTGACCGGAGTGAACTCCAGCGGTTTATCAGACAACCCGCGCATCCCCGCGCCAACTTGGCTAAAATGCCGGCCTTTTCCACCTACGCCGCTGGAACCGCCGTGAGCAAAGAACCCGATCGCCTATTCGCCCAGCCTTTGGCCCAGGTGCCTGACTTCGCCTTCAACGAAGACGTGGTACGGGTGTTCCCGGACATGATCAAGCGCTCGGTGCCGGGTTATCCGACCATCGTCGAAAACCTCGGCGTGCTCGCCGCGCAGTTCGCTCAGCCCAATAGCGTGCTGTATGACCTCGGCTCGTCGCTCGGCGCAGTGACCCAGGCGCTGCGCCGGCATGTGCGCACCGAGGGTTGCCGGGTGATCGCTGTGGATAACTCCGCGGCGATGGTCGAGCGCTGCCGCGAGTACCTCAACGGCCAGGATTCGATGTTCCAGGAGTTGCTGCCGGTCGAGGTGATCGACGGCGACATCCTCGCCCTCGACTTCCAGCCTGCCTCGGTGGTTGCACTGAACTTCACCCTGCAATTCATCGCCCCGGACCAGCGTAGCGCATTGCTCAGTCGCATCCGCCACTCGCTGCTGCCCGGTGGGGCATTGATCCTCTCGGAAAAACTGCGCTTCGAGGATGAGCAGGAGCACGCGCTGCTCACCGACCTGCACATCGCCTTCAAACGCGCCAACGGCTACAGCGAACTGGAAATCGCCCAGAAGCGCAGCGCCATCGAAAACGTCATGAAGCCCGACAGCCTCGAAGAACACCGCGAACGCCTGCTGGCGGCCGGGTTCTCGAAAGTCGTGCCGTGGTTCCAGTGTCTTAACTTTGCCTCGTTGATTGCCTTGCCATGATTGATCTGTCCCCCCTCGCCCGCCGTCTGGCCGGCACGCCGCTGGCCGATTGGGCCAACACCTTGCAGGCGCAACTCGACAAGAAAATGGAAAAAGGACATGGCGATCTGGAGCGCTGGCAAAGCGCGCTGGACGCCTTGCCGAAGATCCAGCCCAAGGTCGTCGATTTGCTCAACGGTTTGAAACTGGACACCGATTGCGACGACGCAACCCGCGCACAGATGCGCACTGCGCTGATGGGTTTGTCGCCGTGGCGCAAGGGGCCATTCGACTTGTTCGGTGTGCATGTCGATACCGAGTGGCGTTCGGACTGGAAATGGTCGCGGGTGGCCCCGCACCTGGACCTCAAGGGCAAACGCATTCTCGATGTCGGTTGCGGCAACGGCTATTACATGTGGCGCATGCTCGGCGCCGGTGCGGACAGCGTGATCGGTGTCGACCCGAACTGGCTGTTCTTCTGCCAGTTCCAGGC
>NZ_RCNW01000249.1:0-4107 GCF_004307605.1 Pseudomonas sp. Sample_24 | reverse complement strand
CCCATTTTCAGGGTCTTGGCGCCGGAGGCCAGGGCCAGCAGTTGGTGACCGAGGCAGATACCGAAGACCGGGATCTCGGTTTCCAGCACGTCCTTGATCGCCTGGATCGCGTAGTCGCAAGGCTCCGGATCGCCAGGACCGTTGGACAGGAACACGCCGTCCGGCTTCAGCGCCAGCACATCGGCAGCTGGCGTCTGAGCAGGCACCACGGTCACGCGGCAGCCGCGCTCAACCAGCATGCGCAGAATGTTCACTTTGACGCCGTAGTCGTAGGCAACTACGTGGTACGGCAGCTCGGCAGCTTCGATGGTCGCATGGCTGTCGGTTTTCAGATCCCAGACAGTCGAGCGCCACTCGTACTTTTCTTTGGTGCTGACGACTTTTGCCAGGTCCATGCCCTTCAGGCCAGGGAAACCCCGGGCTGCGGCGATAGCGGCTTCTTCGGAAATATTGTCACCGGCCATGATGCAGCCGTTCTGCGCGCCTTTTTCACGCAGGATGCGCGTCAGGCGGCGGGTGTCGATACCGGCGATGGCCACAACGTTGTTGGCCTTCAGGTAGTCGGACAGGGACATCGTGTTACGCCAGTTGCTCGCAACCAGCGGCAGGTCGCGAATGACCAGGCCAGCCGACCAGACGCGGTTCGACTCGGCATCTTCCGGAGTAGTACCGGTGTTGCCGATGTGCGGGTAAGTCAGGGTAACGATCTGTTGGGCGTAGGAAGGATCGGTAAGGATTTCCTGATAGCCGGTCATTGCGGTGTTGAACACCACCTCACCAACGGTTTGACCGTCGGCTCCAATGGCTTCGCCGCGAAAAATGCTGCCATCAGCAAGGGCGAGTATGGCTGGCTTAGTCAAGAAGACCTCCCGTAAATAAAGCCTGAAAGGGCGATCGCAGGTTGTAAAAAAGCGGAGTGACGTATGGACACGTCACCCCGCTTCTTCACTGAATTATTCTGCGCGCTTTTAGTGGACACACTAAAGCTGTAGCTTACAGAAAAAGGCATTTTTGGTCTACCGCCAATGAGCCTTAAAGGCTGGAGAATGCGACAGGACGTCGCTTGGCGGAACAAAACCGGGCTCGAACGCTGTGCACGAGCCCGATTTCGGGTGCATCTTAACGCAGGTCGAGCACGTCTTGCATGTCGTAAAGACCAGGCTCGCGCCCATCCAGCCACAATGCAGCTCGCACAGCACCCTTGGCGAAGGTCATGCGACTGGAGGCCTTGTGCGTGATCTCGACACGCTCACCTTCAGCGGCGAACAGCACAGTGTGATCACCGACGATATCGCCAGCGCGCACCGTGGCAAAGCCGATGGTTTCGCGAGCGCGCGCACCGGTCTGGCCTTCACGGCCATACACCGCCACTTCCTTCAGGTTACGGCCCAAGGCATCCGCGATGACTTCGCCCATGCGCACCGCCGTACCGGACGGCGCGTCGACTTTGTGCCGGTGGTGAGCCTCGGTGATTTCGATGTCGACATCGTCACCCAGCACGCGAGCCGCGGTGTCGAGCAACTTCAGGCACAGGTTCACACCCACGCTGAAGTTGGCCGCAAAGACGATCGGAATGTCCTTGCCCGCTTCCGCCAGCAATTGCTTTTCTTCAACGCTGAAGCCAGTGGTGCCAATGATCATCGCCTTATTGTGCTTGCGGCAGAAGGCGAGGTTTTTCAGGGTCACCGTCGGATGAGTGAAGTCGATCAGCACGTCGAATTCGTCGACAACACGATCCAGATCACCCGACAACGGCACACCGATCCGCCCCAGCGCAGCCAGCTCACCAGCATCAGCGCCGACCAGCGTGCTGTCCGGGCGATCCACTGCCGCCGTCAAACCGGCACCCGGCGTTTGCTGCACGGCTTCGATCAAGGTTTTTCCCATGCGCCCGGCGGCGCCCATCACTGCTATACGTCGCATGCCTGTCTCCTTACAAGTCGCCGAAGAAGCGCTTGACGCCTTCGAACCAGCCAGTGGTCTTCGGTGAATGGCTGTTGTCGTCAGCCAGGGAACTGCGGAACTCTTCGAGCATTTCGCGTTGACGACGGCTCAGGTTGACCGGGGTTTCGACTGCCACACGGCACATCAGATCACCGGCACCACCGCCACGCACAGGCGCAACACCCTTGCCACGAACACGGAACTGCTTGCCGGTCTGAGTACCCTCTGGGATCTTCAGCTTGACCCGACCATCAAGGGTAGGGATTTCCAGCTCGCCACCCAGCGCCGCGTCGACGAAGCTGATCGGCACTTCGCAGAACAGGTGCTTGCCATCACGCTGGAAGATCGAGTGCTCACGCACATTGATCACCACGTAAAGGTCGCCAGTAGGGCCACCTTGAGCGCCCGCCTCGCCTTCGCCGGACAGGCGAATGCGGTCACCGGTATCGACACCGGCCGGCACTTTCACCGACAGGGTCTTGTACTCTTCGACACGACCTTCGCCGTGGCAGGAATCGCACGGATCGGAAATGATCTTGCCCTGGCCATGGCAACGCGGGCACGTCTGCTGCACCGAGAAGAAGCCTTGCTGCATGCGCACCTGGCCGATACCGCCACAGGTCGGGCAAGTGACCGGCGAGGAACCTTTCTTGGCACCCGAGCCATCGCATGGCTTGCAGTTGACCAGGGTCGGAACGCGGATATTCACGGTCGTGCCGCGCACCGCTTCTTCCAGGTCCAGCTCCAGGGTGTAGCGCAAATCACTGCCGCGCTGAGCACCGCCACGGGAACCGCCGCGACCGCCACCGAAGAAGTCACTGAAGACATCGCCAAAGATGTCGGAGAAATTCTGACCGCCGAAACCGGCGCCGCCGCCGCCCATGCTCGGATCGACACCGGCATGGCCGTACTGGTCGTACGCCGCGCGCTTGCTGGAGTCGGACAGCACTTCGTAGGCCTCGTTGGCCTCCTTGAACATCTCTTCCGACGCTTTGTCATCGGGATTACGGTCCGGGTGGTGCTTCATCGCCAGGCGACGGTAGGCCTTTTTCAGGTCCGCCTCGCTTGAGCCTCGTTCAACACCCAATACTTCGTAATAGTCACGCTTTGCCATAAGTCATTTGCACTCTTGAGGACGTTCGGCAAACCTCTCCTGAGCCCCGCCGAACTCGTTGAGCCCCAATACAGGCCCGGACCCAACTCACGTCAATTCAACGATCCTGGTCTTTGATTCAGATGTGGTACTTGCGGCTCGAAAAGCAGGAGCATTCCCGGCCATACCAGCAGCAAACGAACGTTGTCGCATGCTGTAAAAATTCGCGTGTTCCAGACACGCCAACGCGGGAGCAAGCTCCCGCGCGGCGACATCCTACCAGTCACCGCCTGAAGGCAGTCAACCGGGCGACCAACAACTTACTTGTGGTCTTTGACTTCTTCGAACTCGGCGTCGACGACGTCGTCAGCCTTCTCAGCCGATTCGCCTTGCGGTGCAGCACCTTCAGCTGGCTGCGCCTGCTCGGCGTACATTTTCTGGGCCACTGGCGCGGAGACCTTGGACAGCTCTTCAACCTTGGCTTCGATAGCGGCCTTGTCGTCGCCTTTGACAGCGGCTTCCAGGGCAACTACGGCAGCTTCAATTGCAGTCTTCTCTTCAGCGCTCACCTTGTCGCCAGCATCAGCGACCATTTTGCGCGTCGAGTGCACCAGAGCATCGCCCTGGTTACGGGCAGCGGCCAGCTCTTCGAACTTGCGGTCTTCCTCAGCGTTAGCTTCGGCATCACGCACCATGCGCTCGATTTCTTCGTCGGACAGACCGGAGTTGGCCTTGATCACGATCGACTGAGTCTTGCCGGTGGCCTTGTCCTTGGCGCCTACGTGCAGAATGCCGTTGGCGTCGATGTCGAAGGTCACTTCGATTTGTGGCACGCCACGTGGTGCTGGTGGAATCTCGGCCAGGTCGAACTTGCCCAGGGACTTGTTCTGCGCCGCTTGCTTACGCTCACCCTGCAGCACGTGAATGGTTACCGCGCCCTGGTTGTCGTCGGCAGTCGAGAACACTTGCGATTTCTTGGTAGGAATCGTGGTGTTTTTCTCGATCAGCGCGGTCATCACGCCACCCATGGTTTCGATACCCAGGGTCAGCGGGCTGACGTCGAGCAGCAG
>NZ_RCNW01000329.1:0-35284 GCF_004307605.1 Pseudomonas sp. Sample_24 | reverse complement strand
AACCATCGGCGGCGACGGTGTTGCCTTGCAGGCGGTCGGAGCCATCGGCAGCGACTTCGTTGCCTTTCAGGCGGTCGGAACCATCGGCGGCGACGGTGTTGCCTTGCAGGCGGTCGGAACCGTCAGCGGCGACTTCATTACCTTTCAAACGATCCGAACCATCAGCCGCTACAGCATTGCGTTTTTCCAGCAGGCGATCAGCGCCACCTTCAGCCACACGGCTTTCGATCAGACGATCCGAGCCGCCTTCAGCGACGACGGGTTGAACAGAAGTCGCGGCAAATGCGTTAACTGCGAAAACCGAGAAAGCGATGCTGAGGATGGTTTGGCGTTTCATGATCGTGTGCTCCGGGGTGTTGTTGGTTGGTATGGAGCCAATGTTACGCCGCGGATTTTTTAAGAGAACTTCATTGACGTGATGGTGAACATCGACAGGATTGATCTCACGAGCGCCATTCCTGTCGTGGGATTGATGATATCGCTCAGAGGACTTTCACCGCGCGGCCGATAAATTGAATCGGCCCGGTCGGCTTGCCGATTGGCGAGCCATTGGGGTTTTCCAGAGTCAGTTCGAACAGTTGGTTCGGTTCCAGCGGCGGCAGTTTGTCCAACGGCACCGAAAGCGTTTGCCCCGGTTTTACCAAACCGAGAGACACCGGGCCTTGCCAGCCTTCGGCCTTGGTCCAGAACTCCAGTGCCTTGTCTGCCGGCACTTCCACAACACCCAACGGGATCAGCTGGATCTCCCGGGGGTTGCTGGCCTGAATCACCCAGCCCGGCGCCTTGTCTTGCGGAGCGACCAACACCACCAGATACGTCGGTTTGACCGTGGTTTGCGTCAGCAACATAGCGCCCAGCAACAAGCTCGCGGCCAACCCGGCACCGGCCAGCCCTCGCCAGAGTGGCAGGCGATTCCACCAAGTGGCCGACGGGAGCACGCGGGATGTCGATGACGGGCGATCAAGGGCCTCCACGCTGCGCTCGATGCGCTGCCACAGTTGCGCCGATGGGGTGCGCGGCTCGGCCAGTTCGGTCAGGCCCAGCAAACGGCGCTCCCAGTTATCGACGGCGTTGCGCAGCCCGATATCGCTGTGCAGGCGTTGCTGAACCTCGGCTCGCTGCTCGGCGGAAAGTGTTCCCAGCACATACTCACTGGCCAGTTCATCGAGCGCTTGCGGGGTTTCGTCGGTCGGTTTGCTGATCATCCCAGGCACTCCCGCAACGCCGTCAGGCTCCGCTTGATCCACGCTTTGACTGTGCCCAGCGGGGTGCCGAGCTTGTGTGAAATTTGCGCGTGGGAATATCCGTCGACATAGGCGTGCACAATGCAGTCGCGCCGCAGCGGTTCCAGTTGTTCCAGGCACCGGTGGATGTGTGCCGAGTGCACCTGGGCATCACCGGTGTCCGTGGTGTCCGGAACGTCGACATCGCCTTGAAGCTCGCGATTGTGATCACGCAGGTAGTTGAGTGCCAGATGCCGGGTCACGCTGAACATCCAGCCTCGGGCCGAACCCCGCGCCGGGTCAAAACCCCCGGCGCCGGTCCAGATCTTCAAGAATGCATCGTGGACGATGTCCTCGGCCAGGGCCGAATCCCGTACCAGCCGCTTGGCTACCCCCAACAACCGCGGGCTCTCCTGCACATACAACTCGCGCAGGGCCTGACGCTCGCCGCGAGCGCAGGCCGCCAGGTGGTGTTCATAGTCGAAGACGGTTTCGGGCAAGGACACTGTTCTCGGCCGGTGGTGGTTGAGATGTCGAATGCAATCTAGCAAACAAACGGCATTCCTGTAGCCGCAAGTTTGTCCCCGCAGGCGACTAAGTCAGCTTCCGGGCCTCAACTGGCCGCCCAGAAAATGTAATCCGCCTGATACTGCACCACTTCCTGCTTGCCCTTGTTGGCCGTCGTGCACTCGGTACTGGGCGCGACACCGCCTTTGAGGGCCACTCGCTGGATGTAGCTGACGCCGCTCATGGCGCCTTTGCCTTCGGCCGGGTTGGCCTTGACCAGTTGGTAAGGCAGGTTCCCCGGGCTCGACGGTGCCACGGCGAGTTGCGTGCCGGTGATTTTCGACCCGTCGTTGGCTTGCCATGTGGCCGGCGGTCCGAAATAAGTTCCGATCTGTTTGCCGCTGCGATCATTGAGCACGGCTTTGGGGCCGACGAAGGTCCATTCGGTCTGGCCGGCCGCATTGGCTTTGTCCCGGCATTCGTAGGTAATTTCGCCGACCCCGGTGGTTTCCAGGGCGACCTTGTGCCCGTCGGGCACCCTGATGTTGTCTGGCAGACCGGTCTGGGCGTAGGTCGCAGGAACGGTGGCGAACAAACCGACAAGGCAAATCAGTTGTTTGGCGTTCATCAAAAGCTCTCCGAAAGTGGGTAGTGCACTCGGCAGCAACAGGAGCTGCTACAGGTACTACCCTTGGCAAGGCATTCTGGATGCAGTGCCTCGAAGAAATTTTTCATCGCGACAAGAGTCAGCTGCTTGAGAGCATCCCAAGGAGGTGTGTATGTATCAACTCTACGGTCATCAGAATTCGGGCGCGGCGGCGGTCGAGGCCGCGCTGGAGCTGTGTGAGATTCCTTACCGCTTCATCGATGTCGAAGCCTCCCCGGAGGCCGCGCTGGCATTGGAGAAGCTCAACCCGCTCAAGCAGATTCCGACACTGCAACTGCCCGACGGCAGCATCCTGACCGAGAGTGCGGCGATCCTGATCCATCTCGCACTGACGTTTCCAGCGGCAAAGCTGTTGCCCGATCACCCAGCCGACCGTGATCAGGCCATTCGCGGGCTGGTGTACATCGTCAGCAATTGTTACGCGGCAATCGGCATCATCGACTACCCCGAACGCTGGCTGGCCGAGGCCGATGAATCGTCACGACAAAACCTGATGGCGGGTACCCGCGCGAGGCTGCACTGGAGTTGGGAAGTGTTTGCCGATCAGTTTTCGGGGGAGTTGTATCTGGGCGAAGAGCCGCCCGGCGCGCTTGACGTGTTGGCGGCGGTGATCACGCGATGGGGAGGAAGCCGCGAGCATTTGCGCCAGGCCCGGCCAGGATTTTTTGCCTGGCTGGAGCGGATTGACCGGCATCCGACGTTGGCGCCGGTGTTTGCCCGGCATTGGCCGGGCTGAAGCGCACCGACCACCTGTGGGAGCTGGCCTGCCAGCGATGGCGACCGGGCATTTGGCCTCGATATTGGCTGCCATGGCCTCATCGCGAGCAGGCTCGCACCTACAGGGGGGACTGCGGTGACCTGGGTTTATTCGCCGCGGATGTACTGCTCCAGTTGCCGAATCAATTCAGCCTGTTCAGCGATGGCTTCCTTGACCAGGTCGCCGATCGACAGCAAGCCGATCAGCCGGCCGTTTTCCACCACCGGCAAGTGACGCAGGCGTTTGTCGGACATGATGCCCAGGCAGGTATCGACGGTTTGGTGAGTGTCCACGGTGATCACCGGCGACACCATGATGTCGCGCACCGGCGTACCCACCGAAGAACGGCCATGCAGCACCAGTTTGCGCGCGTAATCCCGTTCGCTGATGATGCCCAGCACTTCATCGTTCTCCACCACCAGCAAGGCGCCGACATTTTTCTCGGCCATCTTCATCAGCGCTTCCAGCACCATGTGATCCGGTTTGATCTGGTGCACTTCCTGGTTTTTCTGATCTTTCAACTTGAGCAGTTGCGCGACGGTTTTCATGGCGGTTTCCCGGGTGTTGTCGTTGTCCTTGAAGAATCGTAGACACCGGCCCTGAGAGCAAGGGCGAAAGCGGCAGATAACGCTCAAAAAACGTCATTTGGCGGTTTTTTACAGCAACCGGCCGCCGAATCGACGCGTAGAATTGACACCCTGAATCCATTTCGAGGTTTGCAGTGGCCGATTTACCCCAGGGCTTCGTCCTGACCCGGCATTGGCGCGATACCCCGGCGGGTACGGAGGTCGAGTTCTGGCTGGCAACCGATAGCGGTCCCCGGCGCATCCGCCTGCCTCATCAGCCATCGGTGGCATTCCTGCCGGTCAGTCAGCGCGAGCAGGCCGAGGCGTTGCTGCAAGACGAAAAAAACGTCGAACTCAAGCCTTTGTCCTTGCTGGATTTCGAACACCGCCCGGTGCTCGGCTTGTATTGCCGCCAGCACGGGCAGTTGATGCGCCTGGAAACCGCGCTGCGGCGAATGGGCGTTGAAGTGTACGAAGCCGACGTGCGCCCGCCGGAACGCTACATGATGGAACGGTTCATCACCGCGCCGGTGCGTTTTGGCGGTACGCCGGGCGCTGATGACCTGCTGCGCGATGCGCAGATGAAGCCCGATCCCGACTATCGACCACACTTGAAACTGGTGTCGCTGGACATCGAGACCACGGCTCAGGGCGACTTGTACTCCATCGCCCTGGAAGGCTGCGGCGAGCGTCAGGTGTACATGTTGGGGCCGCCCAATGGCGATGACAGTGAAGTGGATTTCCAGCTTGAGTACTGCGAATCGCGCACCCTGCTGCTGAAGAAGCTCAACGAGTGGTTCGCCCGACATGACCCCGATGCAATCATCGGCTGGAACGTGGTGCAGTTCGACCTTCGGGTGCTTCACCAGCACGCCCGGCGCCTGGCCGTGCCGCTGAAGCTGGGGCGTGGCGGCGAGGAAATGCAATGGCGCGAACACGGCAACGGCAATCATTACTTCGCATCCGCTGCCGGGCGACTGATCATCGACGGCATCGAAGCCCTGCGTTCGGCGACCTGGAGCTTCCCCTCGTTCAGCCTGGAAAACGTCGCGCAAACCCTGTTGGGCGAAGGCAAGGCCATCGACAACCCCTACCAGCGCATGGACGAAATCAACCGCATGTTCGCCGAGGACAAACCGGCGCTGGCCAAGTACAACCTCAAGGACTGCGAACTGGTCACGCGGATTTTCGCCAAGACCCAATTACTGACCTTCCTGCTGGAACGGGCCAGCGTGACGGGGTTGCCGGTGGATCGCATGGGCGGCTCGGTGGCGGCGTTCACCCACCTCTACATGCCGTTGATGCACCGCCAGGGCTTTGTTGCGCCGAACCTCGGCGCTAAACCACCACAGGCCAGCCCCGGCGGGTTTGTCATGGATTCGCAACCGGGGCTGTACGAGTCGGTGCTGGTGTTCGACTACAAAAGTCTTTATCCATCGATCATCCGCACGTTCCTCATTGATCCCGTGGGGTTGATTGAAGGGCTCAAGCATCCTGACGACAGCGACTCTGTGCCGGGCTTTCGCGGGGCGCGTTTTTCCCGCACCCGGCACTGCCTGCCGTCCATCGTCGCGCGGGTCGCCGAGGGCCGGGAAACCGCCAAGCGCGAACACAACGCGCCGCTCTCCCAAGCCCTGAAGATCATCATGAACGCGTTCTACGGCGTGCTTGGTTCCAGCGGTTGTCGCTTTTTCGACACGCGTCTGGCGTCTTCCATCACCTTGCGCGGCCACGAGATCATGCTGCGTACCCGTCAATTGATCGAAGATCAGGGGCATACGGTGATTTATGGCGACACCGACTCGACCTTCGTCTGGTTGCGCCGTGCCCACGGTCAACAGGAAGCCGCCCAGATCGGCCGCGCGCTGGTCGATCACGTCAATCAGTGGTGGGGTGAGCACGTGCGGCAGGAGTATGGCCTGGAGAGTGCGTTGGAGTTGCAGTTTGAAACTCACTACAAACGTTTCCTGATGCCGACCATTCGCGGGGCAGAGGAGGGCAGCAAGAAGCGTTACGCGGGGCTGGTCACGCGGGCCGATGGCAACGACGAGATGGTTTACAAAGGCCTGGAAACCGTGCGCACCGACTGGTCGCTGCTGGCCCGGCAGTTTCAGCAAGAGCTGTACGAGATGATCTTCCACCGCAAGCCGTATCAGGACTACGTGCGCGAGTACGTGCGCAAAACCCTGGCCGGTGAGTTCGATGATCGCCTGATCTACCGCAAACGCCTGCGCCGCACCCTCGACGACTACCAGCGCAATGTGCCGCCGCACGTGCGGGCGGCGCGTATCGCCGATGACTACAACGACCAGCAGGGTCGCCCCCGCCAATACCAGAGCGGCGGCTGGATCAGTTACGTGATCACCGTCGCTGGCCCCGAACCGCTGGAGATCCGCAGCGCGCCGATCGATTACGATCACTACATCAGCAAACAACTGCAACCGGTGGCGGACGCGATCCTGCCGTTTGTCGACGACGATTTCTCAACCCTGATTGGGGGGCAACTGGGCTTGTTTTGAGTCCATCAGCGACAACGTCCAGTCATCCAGGATGCCGTGGAAATACTGATTCAACGCCTGGTGAAACGGGCTGTCAGCGGCAGCGACCTGGGCGAACAGGGTCATCGACGAATGAAACTTCAAGTCGTCGGGATGGCCGAATATCGCCGCTACCGAGCGCTGCTGGATGTTCAGCACTTCCTGGGTGCAGATGCGCAACCTGGCACCCAACACGGGGTGTTCAAGGTAGGCCTGCGCTTCTTCGCGGGAGCGGATCGCAAAGCGTCGGGACATTTCACTGCCACCGAGCCCGGCGAACTGCGGAAAGACAAACCACATCCAGTGGCTGCGTTTGTGGCCGGCATTCAATTCGGCCTGGACCCGGTCGAATACCGGGTCTTGTGCCTGAATAAAACGTTGCAGGTTAAAGTCGTCCGGTTGATCGGTGCTTCTCATATCGAAGCCCTCTGACACCGCGTTGGCTCAGACCATGGCCAGTCGCTGCTTGCGTTTGGGCGCGTGAAACGCTTGGTCCAGCGCCTCCAGATCCCCGACTTCCAGTTGCAACTGCGCCGCTTGCGCGTTGAGTTGCACGTGTTCAGCGCGGACCGCCTTGGGGATGGCGATCACACCGTCCTGGCGCAGCAGCCATGCCAGCGACACCTGGGCGGGCGTCACACCGTGGCGGGCAGCCACTTGTTTGAGCGTGGCATTGGCGAGCATTTTTCCGCCCTGGCCGATTGGACAATAGGCCATGACCGGCATGTTGTGCTGCTGACACCAGGGTAACAAATCAAATTCTATGCCACGTTCTTCCAGGTTGTAGAGCACCTGATTGGTGGCGCAGGCCTTGGCATCGAGTTCCTGCAAGTCATCGACATCAAAATTGGACACGCCCCAGCGACCGATCTTGCCCGCCTCACGCAGGCGTTCGAAGGCCTCGACGGTTTCTGCCAATGGGTATTGGCCGCGCCAGTGCAGCAGGTATAAATCGATATGGTCGGTCTTGAGCCTGCCCAGACTGCGCTCGCAGGCTTGGGGAATGCCTTGGCGGCTGGCGTTGTGTGGATAGACCTTGCTGACCAGGAAGACTTTGTCGCGCTGGCCGGCGATGGCTTGGGCCACGACTTGCTCGGCGCCACCTTCGGCGTACATTTCGGCGGTGTCGATGAGGGTCATGCCCAGATCGATGCCCAGGCGCAGGGCGGCGATTTCTTCTTTTTGGCGGGTGTGGTCTTCGCCCATTTGCCAGGTGCCTTGGCCGATCACGGGTACTTGGCGACCGGCCAGTTGCTGAGTTCGCATGCTTGGTTCCTTTTTGCTCGACACTACAGTTGGCATCAGGATAGCCGCTGGGTTCCGTCTTGGCGGGTTCTGGGCCGACCATGCTGTGGATGTTTTGGGTGATACCCGTTACTGCGGTAACGGCGACTGAGGGTTTCGCCGCAGTGGGAGTTTGCTTGTTGGTGATGGCAGTCTGCCAGCCAACCAATCTCTGCCAGTTGCACTCCATCACCTGTAGGAGCACGGCTTGCCGGCGATGGCGTCCTTGAGATCGCCATCGCGAGCAAGCTTTGCTCCTACAGAGACATCATCCAATAAAGCCGTCGGTTCACAGCACCTGTGGGAACTGGCATGCCAGCGATGACGGCCTGTCATCCACCATTCCTTCGAAGTGCAAATGATCTTTCCCTGCCGATGATCGATTGCCCACCCCCGACACTGCACTTTTTCCAATTGACCGGCTCTATCCATAGCCGTTGCGGCGAATCCCGCCGCACAGGAATGTGTCAGTCCAATCCCTTATGGTTCGAGTGTTGCCCTTCAACCTTATCCGCGTTCGCCTGCTGGCCGGTCTGTTGCTGCTCTGCGCCAGCGGTTGCAGCCATCAGCCCGGCAATGATCTTTTCAGCCAGATACGTGATGGAAAACCCCAGGAATTCCTGCAAACCAGCGTTGATCGCATGGCCACGCTGGCCATGCGTGACAATCTCGACAGCCTCTACCTGCTGATGAGCAAGTTGTACCTGCGCAACCCCGACGAGCTGAAAAAATCCGGCTTCCTCGACGCCCGCACTGCCGGCAAGCAAGTGCGCATGGCCATCGAACAGCAACAGCCGTTACCCACCCTGGGCGGGAAAAAAGACCTGGCGGCGTTGCGCTTTGCCATGAGTCCGGAATTTCTCGGAGACCGGGTCGGCGCGTTCATTTATGCCATCGGCAGCATGCTGGTCACCGCCCACGGTAATCGCCTGGAGTTCTACATGACCGACGCGATCAACCCGACGTTTGTCAGCAACGCCGCCCGCAACATCGAAATCGCCACCTGGATTTTGAGCCAGCGACAGAATAAGGATGGCCAGCCCATGCTGTTTTCCAACGAAATTTCGGAGGAGGGCAGTAACCTGAGTTTTGCCGTGGAGTTCGGCAAGATCGTCGCGCGCCTGGATTTGCTGACCCAGATGCTTGACGAGCGCTACCGGCGTATCGGCCTCAACTATGCGCAAAGCCTGCTGTTCCTGAATTTTCTCCCGGTGCAGTGAAAATCCCCACAACCCCCTGCAGGCGCCAGCCTGCTGGCGAAAAACGTCAAGACACAGCGATTGATCTGAAAGGGCTCGACATCGTTGCCTCCCTCGCGAGCAGGGAACTGTATTAGGCATAAAGATAGATCGCATCGATATAACTGGTTATAAGAAATATCGCTATGCTGCGGGCCAGATTTTCCCTGCGGTCTATGTGGACGTATCAATGGATTTAGTGAACATCGGGTTGGTCGTGGCCGGACTGGTTGTCGGCTTCATCGTCGGCATGACAGGCGTAGGTGGCGGGTCGTTGATGACCCCGATCCTGCTATGGTTCGGAATCAACCCGGCAACCGCCGTCGGCACCGACCTGCTGTACGCGGCCATTACCAAATCCAGTGGCGTACTTGTTCACAAAAAGAACAACAACATCGACTGGCACATCACCGGTTGGCTGACCCTCGGCAGCGTGCCGGCAGTCATGCTGACGTTGTGGTTCCTCAGCACATTGCATTCCAGCCCTGACGCGATGAACGCGATCATCAAGCAAGCCCTGGGCTTTGTGTTGTTTGCCACGGCGCTGGCGATTCTGTTCAAGAAACGCCTGCTGGACTTCGCCCACAAGCGCGCCGGTGGCAACTACAACCCAAGCGGTCCGCGCCTCAACGTCCTGACCGTTATCACCGGGCTCGTGCTCGGCACCATGGTGGCACTGACCTCCATCGGCGCCGGTGCGTTGGGTACGGTGGCGTTGTTTATCCTTTATCCGCTGCTGCCGACCCGTCGCCTGGTCGGCACGGAAATCGCCCACGCCGTCCCGCTGACGCTGGTGGCCGGTCTGGGCCATGCGAGCATGGGCAACATGGATTGGCAGGTACTGGGTTTTCTGCTGATCGGTTCGCTGCCGGGGATTTACCTGGGCAGCCACCTCACCGGGCGCATCTCCGATGAGCTGTTGCGTCCTTGCCTGGCGACGATGTTGGTGTTGATCGGTTACAAACTGGCGTTCTGATTCAACACCCGGCAATGCGCCTCGCGGTGGATCAAGTAGCGCTTTGTAATGGCTTCAGATGAATCCAGCCTGTTGCGCAATGACTGCCCTGACCTAAGCTTTGGGCAAGGCGAAATACATTTGCGGAGCGTCACCCGGAACGAACGCCGCGATGCGCAATCATTAGAGCGTGGATATCAAAAGGAGATGCGCATGCTCATCAGGTCACTGACCCTGGCTACCCTGCTGGCGATCGCCAGCCCCCTGTTCGCCGCCGATGGCGACTCACCGCTGGACATGGACAAGGGCAGGGCAAGGCCACTGATCGTCATCGCTCCGAGCACGGTTGATCCGACATGGGTCAGCCTGAAAAAGTCGCTGGACGAGCCGGCCAATCGCAAGGGATTCACCGATCGCAACATGGTGCTGTATACCGTCCTTAACCTGATGGGCCAGCGCGAAGGCAAAGACCTGGGACCGCAAGACACGGCGGCATTGATCCGCTCGCTGAAGCTGGGGGCCGGTGCCAAGACCAAGGTGATTCTGGTCGGCAAGGACGGCGAGAAGAAATTCGAACAAGCGGACACGGTCAAGCTCGAAGAGATTTTCGCCGCCGTTGACCAGTTGCCGGCAGCCGAGAAAGAAACCCCGCCGCCGACAGTGGCCACCCCAGTCGCTGAAACCGAACCCGCGGCCAAAGGCGCCAAAGCCGCGAAAAACGCCAAACCGGCGAAACCGACCAAACCGCCAGAACAGCCGGATGATTGAGCTGACTTGTAGAGCTCGACGCAGGTTTGCTGGCCGCTAGAGCGATACCCTGCGCTCGCCACGCAAGCAAGGTTGTTTCATGCTACTGCTCTGCGCGCTGAGTCAGGAAGTGATGGATTACATTGACGAGGACGGGGGCAAACGGCTGGAGCAGGTGCGATTCATTCGGCGCTCTCAGGTCATCCATGAGTAACATCAACAATTCATCGTCCTCAAACTGCAAGTCTCCGGGCGAAGTGCCTTGGCTGTATATCAGTGACTCGACCACTTGTTTGCGTGCACTGATAAGGCCTCGGTTACTTTCCTCGGAATGACCCAGGTTTAATGCCTCGATAGATTCTTTCGCCCGATCAGTCTTGCCTGTTACCAGTCCGGATAAATAAAACTGCAGCTCGGTTTCGCATTCGGCCATCAACGGTGTAAGGGGCAACTGCCTTGTTTTTCGACCATGACCACATTGTCGCGGACGCTGGCAACTAGCGACGATGTTGAAAAAATCCAGCGTTTTATGGGGGGCACGATCCTGGGCTTCAAGGTGCTCGTTATGGGCGTTATCCACGGTGATCGGCTGACAGCAATACGCACACAAACCGAACTGTTCAGATATACACGCCGTTCGAATCGAACGACTCTCCACCGCAGGCAAATCTCGATAACGCAACGTCCTGTTTGAGCTTTTAAAGCGGGTCAGCAATGATGGCTCCATGCCCTTGTCGATCTTACGCACGGCGCAACTCCAATTTGCGAATCAACAGTGCCGCCTTCGCCAGTTCCAGATGCCCCTCTGGCAGCTCATTTGAAAGCGCGGCGAAAAGGCCTTTAGCGTTCTCCAGATCACCGTCCTGCAAATGTTTGAGCAACTGATTCAGGCGTTTTTGCACTTCGCTGTTGCGCACATCGGTGTCCATGACTTCCAGCAACACCTGGTTGGCGTCCAGCCCATACAAGCCGTTGTGTTCCCGCAGTTCCCCGTCATCGAGCACGTAACACAACACACCTTTTGCATCGCTGATGACCAGCGGCGAGTGCGTGGTCAGGACGAACTGGCAATTGGGGAAAGTCTCGCTCAACTGCCGAATCAGACTGCGTTGCCATTTAGGGTGCAGGTGCAAATCGACTTCGTCGATCAGGACAATGCCGTCACCCTCCAACGGGTTGTCCAGAGACTGGTTCATCATCGCCAAGCGACGCGCGATGTCGCCGACCAGCGCCATCATCGACTTCTCGCCCTGAGAGAGCTGAGAGACATTGAGCGTGACGCCGTCCTTGTCGATGGCCATGTGCAGACGCGGTTTGCGCTGCACCCTCAAATTGCTGAAGCCAGGCATGAATGCGGCAATAGCAGAGCGAACGGCGGTCAACTGACGATCCCGGGAAGAAGCCTTCAATTGGGACAGGGTTTTCCAGATGTCGCTGTCGTTGCCGAATTTTTTCGAAATTTCGGCCAATGCCGTATCGGAGACGCCGGTCTCGTTTTCGCTGTCTTCGCGTTCGCGGAACCACTCGAAGAAACGGCGGAAATCGACACCGCGATTCAATGCGTTGTCGTAGCCGTCGAGTTGGTCGAAGGTGTGTTTAGTGCGGATTTTAAGCGGGATTTCGAGGACGGAGCGTTCTACCGGGTAGTAGGCGATCAGGGGGAGTGAGGCTTTGTCGTCGGCGGTTAGACGGTTGCGATAGTGATCCGCCAATTGGGTAGCTTGTTCCAATGAGCTATGGACTGCGCTCTTTCGACCTTTTCTGCCCCGAGCAGTGGTCCAAACGAACAAAACATCTTCAGGACTTTCTTCCGAATGATCTGAGCGAGTCTGTAAGCGGTCTACTATGGCAATTGCAACAACCGCGACAGAGGTCCCATTTTGAATATCTTCATTTGTAAGGTAACTGCCGTTGCCTTTTTCAGTACGAATTCTGGCAACCAGCCAGCTCAGTGAAGTGGCCAATGACTTTAAAAGAGTGGTTTTCCCTGCGCCGTTATTACCCACCAAAACGGTGATGTTTGAGTTGTGCTTGGCCGTGGGTGCTAAATGAACGTCCAATTCTGTGAAACGCCCGACGTTCGTGATCTTGAAACCGTTGATTTCCATTACAACGCCCTTTGGCGGTCAGTCGGAGTGAAAAATTGCGCGCGCATTATGTCATTCCCGGTCGTGGATTGATCCGATGCCACTTACAGACTGGAGCGATCCATTAAATACAGCGGTTTGAGCTGCATCACAACGGCCATTAGTAAAAAGGTATTTGTAACAGCATGCTCAAGAAATGACCGTAGGCAACGCCTTGCATTTGCTTCGGAGATTTCCTGCAAGACGCGGCGGCGTTGGTGAACTGGTGCTCTGGGGAGTGCACCGATAACCTTTCTCTGCCGCTGCAAAATCAGTGGTCGGATGTGGAAGTCCGGTGGTTCAAGTCATCTACCAATGCCCTAAAGCGCGTGGTGACATTTTTTATGTCAACATTGCCGCGTTTTGGTGGCTGTGCGCGGGAGCACTTTCGAGTGCGCCGGGTTTTGGTGGTTGGCCTGGTCTTCCACACCCGCGTACAGCTGCCACCCTCATGTGGAAGTGAGATTGGTAGTTCTCAACAATCGCCCAAGGAACTTCACTCATGAAAAAAGTTACTCCCAACCCCCCTGAGTCACCGACTGACTCTGACCCTCTTGATTCCCCACCACTTTCCGACATCACCGAGCCCGCCATCAGCGCTCGCCTGCGTAACCCAAGTCACGCCGACCCCGTCAGCCACATCTTCACCATTCGCCCTAATATCGATTCGGTCACTTTGCTTTGCCATGCCTGCGAGACCCTCGCGTCGCTGAACGTGCTGGCCACGGACCTGGCTTGCAATCTGGAAAGCTCGAACCGCAATGTAGCGCTGTCGATTCAGCAATTGGCCGTGGTGGGTGAGTTGTTGGTGAACCGTGCACTGGACAATATTGATCCACCTGGCAACTCACAGACGCAGGTTTAAACCCCCAACAAAAAGATCGCAGCCTTCGCCAGCCTCTAAAGGATTCGTTTTAGGGGCTGGCGAAGGCTGCGATCTTTTATTTTTTGTTCTATCAGCGACTCAGAGCGCTCAACACCTGATGCGCAATCTCTACCCGCTCTGCAATCGGATAGTTCTTGTTGGCCAGAATGACAATGCCGATGTCTTTCGACGGCACGAACGCAACGTAAGCGCCGAAGCCACCGGTCGATCCGGTTTTGTTGATCAGCAAGTCCTGAGTCGGCGATTGCGGCGGGGACAGCCACTGAGCTTCATGCGCCTGCATGGCCATCGGCGTCGAGTTCCCGGCCAGCAAACGATCCAGCGATACCGGGTAGTGATACAGCTCCCACCCCAGCCCCTGGGTCATGTCGCCAACGCTGTAGTAACCGGTGTGCGTCAGGGCAATGGCTTGCTGTAACGGCCTTTCCAGCGTTGCCGGGTGCATGTTCGCTTCGACAAAGCGGAGCAGGTCCGCCGCACTGGTTTTCACGCCATAGGCCTCGGAGTCGAGCGCCCCCGGGGTGACGCGCACAGGCTCGCCTTGCTTGTTGTAGCCCTGGGCATACAACCCCATTTGCTTCTGCGGCACCTTGAGGAAGGTGTGCTTGAGGCCGAGTTTCGGCAGCAGGGTGTTTTCCATCAGTTGGTCGAATGGCTGGCCCATGCTGTGTGCGGCCAGGTAGCCGAACAAGCCGATGCTGGGGTTGGAATACAGTCGGTGGCTGCCGGGGGCGTAGGCCGGTGTCCACTGTTGGTAATAGCCGAGCATTTTTTCGGCCGAATCGAATTGCGCAGGAAATTGCAGTGGCAGGCCTCCGGCGCTGTAGGTGCCCAGTTGCAGCATGCTGATGTTGTCGAGCGCGCTGCCACGCAGGGCGGGAAGCACCTGGCCGGCCTTGTCGGAAAACGACAGCTTGCCGAGAGCCTGGGCGTAGGCGGCGAGGGTGGCGGTGTAGGTCTTGCTGACCGAGCCGATCTCGAACAGGGTGTTTTCGGTGACCGGTTTGGCGGTTTCCTTCGATGCCACGCCGTAGTTGAAGAAGTGCTGCTTGCCGTTGGCGGTGACGGCCACGGCCATGCCGGCAATGCCTTGGGTTTGCATGAGCGGATTTACAGCGGCGTTTACCACCGATTCGATGGGGTCCTGTGCGACACACTGGCCTGCGGTCAGCAGCCCCAGGCAAACCACGAGTGTTTTCAAGCGATCCATGTTGATGTTGTCCGTTGTTGATTCAGGTGTGCGCCATTCTAGGGGGGAAGACCCCGTTCATTAAACCCGGGCTGCCAACAGCAGCTCGGGTTTACTGCCAATGAGCGCGCTACCGTCGACTCAACGCACCAGGCACGGCCGCTTGTTGTCGAACGTCCATCCCGGAATCAAAAACTGCATCGCCACGCTGTCATCCCGCGCGCCCAGCCCCATGCCTTTGTACAGTTCATGGGCCTTGGCCACTTGGTCCATGTCCAGTTCGACACCCAGCCCCGGTTTCTTCGGCACTTGCACGCAACCGTCGACAATCTGCAACGGCGCCTTGGTCAGGCGCTGGCCGTCCTGCCAGATCCAGTGGGTGTCGATGGCGGTGATCTCACCCGGTGCGGCGGCCGCGACGTGGGTGAACATCGCCAGGGAGATGTCGAAGTGGTTGTTGGAGTGCGAACCCCAGGTCAAGCCCCATTCGTGGCACATCTGGGCGACGCGGACTGAACCCTGCATGGTCCAGAAATGCGGATCGGCCAGCGGAATGTCGACCGATTGCAGCTGGATCGCATGACCCATTTCCCGCCAGTCGGTGGCGATCATGTTGGTCGCGGTTTTCAGCCCCGTGGCGCGGCGGAATTCGGCCATGACTTCGCGGCCCGAGTAACCGTTTTCCGCCCCGCACGGGTCTTCGGCGTAGGCCAGAACGTCGTGCTGATCACGGCACAACCGGATCGCTTCCTTCAAGGACCAGGCGCCATTCGGATCGAGGGTGATACGTGCATCGGGAAAACGCTCAGCCAGTGCAGTGACGGCTTCGATCTCGGCGTCGCCACTGAGCACGCCGCCCTTGAGCTTGAAGTCCTTGAAGCCATATTTGGCATGGGCCGCTTCAGCCAGGCGCACCACCGCGTCGGCGCTCATGGCTTTCTCGTGACGCACGCGGAACCAGTCGTTGTCGGCCTCTGGTTCACTGCGGTAGGCGAGGTCGGTTTCATTGCGATCACCGACGTAAAACAGATAACCGAGCATCTTCACTTCATCACGCTGCTGGCCTTCACCGAGCAGCGCGGCGACTGGCACATCGAGGTGCTGGCCGAGCAAGTCGAGCAGCGCGGCTTCGAGGCCGGTAACGGCGTGAATGGTGATGCGCAGGTCGAACGTCTGCAAGCCGCGACCACCGGCATCGCGGTCGGCGAAGGTTTGGCGCACTTGATTGAGTATTTTCTGATAGGTGCCGATCGGGCTGCCGACCACCAGGCTGCGGGCGTCTTCAAGGGTCTGGCGAATGCGCTCGCCGCCCGGCACTTCACCGACACCGGTGTGGCCGGCGTTGTCCTTGAGGATGACAATGTTGCGGGTGAAAAACGGGCCGTGGGCGCCGCTCAGGTTGAGCAGCATGCCGTCATGTCCGGCCACGGGAACGATCTGCATGCTGGTGATGATCGGTGCTTTGGCAGTGTTTTGCTCGCTCATTTTCTTATCCTTTCAAGCGTGACGTGGTGCGGCTTCAGCCGATGCGGTGGCGGGCGCGGATTTGGGTTTGTTGCGTGCAGCGAAGACGATGATTGCGGCGATGATCGAGGTGGCGGCCAGGCCGTACAGCCCGCCCTGGATCGAACCGGTGCGCTCTTCGAGCAGGCCAAAAGTGGTTGGCGCGACGAAGCCGCCGAGATTGCCCACCGAGTTGATCAGCGCGATGACGCCCGCAGCGATGCGCGCATCCAGATAGGCCTGGGGAATCGGCCAGAACAGCGACGACGCCGATTTGAAACCCAGCGCGGCAAAGCAGATCGCCACGAACGCGAAGATCGGCCCGCCGGTGGTGGACATGAACATGCCCGCGGCGGCGATCAGCAACGCGGTCGCGACCCAGGCTTGCTGGTGCTTCCATTTGGCCGACAACGAAGCGAAGGCGTACATGCCGATGATCGACAGCAACCATGGAATCGAATTGAACATCCCGACCTGGAAGTCACTGAGGTCGCCCATTTTCTTGATGATGCTCGGCAGCCAGAAGGTCGCGGCATAGATGGTCAGCTGGATGAAGAAATAAATCACACAGAACAGGATGATCTGCCGGTCCTTGAGCAGTTTGCCCAGCGACGGCTTGACCGGCGTCGCGGCTTCGCGGGCCAGTTGTTCATCGTCGATGGCTTTCACCAGCGCGTCCTGTTCGTCGCGGGTCAGCCATTTGGCGTCGTGGGGTTTGGAGTCCAGCCAGAACCAGACAAAGGCGCACAAACCCACCGAGAACATGCCTTCGATGAAGTACATCCATTGCCAGCCATGCATGCCCAGGCCACTGATTTGCAGGAGCAATCCGGACAACGGGCCGGAGATCAGCGAGGCAATCGCCGAGCCGCTGAGGAAAATCGCAATTGCCTTTCCGCGTTCCACGCCGGGCAACCAACGGGTGAAGTAGTAGATCACCCCGGGAAAGAATCCGGCTTCGGCCACGCCCAACAGAAATCGCAGTATGTAGAAGTGGGTTTCGTTCTGGATGAACGCCATGCCCGCGGCGACCAGGCCCCAGGTCAACATGATGCGGGTCAGCCAGATTCGTGCGCCGACTTTTTGCAGAAGGATATTGGACGGCACTTCGAACAGCGCGTAGCCGATGAAGAACAGCCCGGCCCCAAGCCCGTAGGCGGCAGCGCCGATGCCCAGGTCGTGTTCCATGTGGGCGCGGACAAAGCCGATGTTCACTCGGTCAATGTAATTGACGATGAACATGATGACGAACAGCGGCAAAACGTGGCGTTTGACTTTGGAGATGGCGGACTTCAGCACGGAATTGGCTTCGTCGTTCATCCCGGAGATGGATGTATTCACTGTGTTTTCTCCCACTCGTTATTTTTATGCGGGGTGTGACGGTGTTGCGTTGTTGATAGACATCATACAACTACATTTTTTTGCCTTGCAACCCGTTTTGCCCAATAAAATGGCTGCAAGTTGGATATTTGATGAAGGATTCGATGTCAGGTTAGGCGTAATTTTGTTGGTGGATTCAGGATTTGTTGAGTGTTGTCATACAAGTTGGTGCGATTTTTCTGACGATTCCCGCAACGCTCGGTGCTACGATTCGATAGCCATGTCATTCGGACGCGCCCATGCAAGAAAATCTCGATGCGCCTGCCCGCAAGCGCAGCCACAACCTGGCCCACGACCTGGTGGCCAAGCTGACCCAGAGCATCCTGCTCGGGCAAATGCTGCCCGGTGACAAGCTGCCGTCGGAGAACTCGATCGTTCAGGAGCATGGTGTCAGTCGTACGGTGGTGCGCGAGGCGATCTCGAAGTTGCAGGCTTCAGGGTTGGTGGAAACCCGTCACGGCATCGGCACGTTTGTACTGGAGCGGGCGCCGGAGCAGGGGTTGCGGCTGAACGTGGATACCGCGCTGGGAGTGCGCAGCATCCTCGAGTTGCGCATGGGCCTGGAAACCCAGGCAGCTGCGCTGGCGGCGACGCGTCGAACCGATCAGCAACTGACGCAGATGCGCGAAGCGCTCGACGATTACCAGAACCTGCTGGCCAACAATGACAGTTGCGTCGAGGCCGACCGACGCTTTCATCTACTGATTGCCGAAGCCACCGGCAACGTGTGTTTCAGTGAAATCATGCAGCACCTGGGCAGCGCGATGATCCCGCGAACCCGGGTCAACGCAGCCGAGCGTGGCGCCGTGGACTTGAGCAAACTTGGACAGTTGGCCAATCTTGAGCACGAGGCGATTCTCAACGCCATCAAGCGCCAGGACCCGGATGCGGCACGGGCGGCAATGTGGTTGCATTTGACCAACAGCCGGGACCGGTTTTCACCCAGTTGATGGTTGCTGATATTGCGTTATCGCCGTTCGCGGGCACGCCTCGCTCCTACGGTATCGAATTGATCCGTAGGAGCGAGGCTTGCCCGCGAAGAGGCCCAATTTTTCAACCTGTCTTCATGATCAGGCGCTCGCCGCCCGAGGCATTGGGCGCCGCTCCAGGTTCAACGCCAACACACTGATCAACACCACCACCGCACCCACTCCAACCATCAGCGTCGGCCTTTCACCGAGGGCAAAAGAAGCGATCAACATCGCCATCGGCGGCACCAGATACAGGGTCATCGTTGCCCGGCTCAGATCCACGTGCGCCAGCACGTAGGCCCATGCCAGATACGCCAGCGCACTCGGAAAAACCCCCAGGGCAAACACCGCGAACTGTACCCGCAGCGGCGCATTCATCACCTGATCCGCCAGCCCCGGCAGGAACACCAACAGCAGCGCAGTACCGGACCAGACCGTGTAGCAAACCAGCGTCAGGCCGTCGTAACGCCCGGTGTGATGCTTTTGCATCGCGAAGTAGACACTCCACGACAATGCCGAGAGCAGAATCAACAAGCCATGGGCGTCGATGCTGCCGAAGCCGTGATCACCTGCCACGACAATCATCACACCGACCAATCCGAGGACGACGCACCCCCAGCGCCAGACGCTAACCCGATCCTTAAATACGAAGCGCGCCAGCAAGGTGCTGAACAGCGGCGTCGTCTGTGCCAGCACACTCGATGCGCCGGCGCTGACGCCCTGTTGGCCGAAATTGATCGCCACGTGATGCAGGCTCACCGCAAACAAACCCAGCCCGAACAGCAGTGGCAGATCTCGGAGTCTCGGCAGATGAATGCCGCGCAACAGCGCGACCGCGGCCATGAACACTGAAGCGATCAGAAAGCGCAGCAACGCCAGATGCACAGGGTCGTAGGCCAGCAATCCGATGTGGATGCCGCTCGGGGAGTATCCCCAGCAGGCGACAACGAACAGCATGGTCAGGATGATTTTCAGGGGGGAGGGGGTCAGAGGATTCATGGTCGGGCACCGGTGGAATATGCGCCGAGTATCGGAATCCTTATCGTTCATCACAACTGACTTATACTGCGCTATCTATTCACTTTGGGTGATGTATGGAGCTGGCGCAGATTCGCATGTTCAAGACCGTGGCCGAGGTTGGCAGTATTGCCCGTGCCGCCGAGCTGTTGCATTGCGTGCCGTCGAATATCACGGCGCGCATCAAGTCGCTGGAAGCGGAGTTGGGTGTGGCGCTGTTTTTGCGTGAAGGGCGTGGTTTGCGGATCAGCCCGTCTGGCCAGACCTTTCTGGCCTACGCCTCGAGGATTCTGGCCCTGACCGCTGAAGCCAAGCGTGCGGTGGACCCGATGGCTGAGCCGTCCGGGCCATTGCGCATTGGCGCCATCGAGTCTTCCGCTACCGGACGCTTGCCGCGCTTGCTGGCCAAGTTTCACAAGCGCTATCCAGCGGTAGCATTGGAATTGACCACGGGCAGTTGGGGGCAGTTGCTCGATGACACGTTGAGCCATCGACTTGACGGCGCAATCGTCGCGGTGGATGTCGAGCGCTCGCATCTCAAGCGTACGCCAATGTACCGCGAAGACCTGTTGCTGATCGCCTCGACGTCGCTTGGGCCGGTGCACGACATGGCGGATCTGCAGGACAAGACCGTGTTCATGTGGCCTCAAGGTTGTCCGTACCGAGCGGCGCTGGAGCATTGGTTGTTGCGCCAGGGCATGGCGTTGCCGATTGTCAGTCTGGCCAGTTACGGCGCAATCGTCGGCTGTGTGAGTGCCGGGGCAGGCGTGGCATTGGTGCCCAAGGGCGTGTTCGATCAATACGCCAAGGGCGCGGGTTGCGTGGGCTATGAGTTTGCTGAACTGACGGCCATTGAAAACCTGTTTTATTGGCATGAAAACGCCGGGGTGCACCCGGCGCGTGAGGCGTTTGTGGCGATGTTGCGCGAAGAGTTCGCCTGACGCTCTATAGGAGGGTTACGACAAATCCCGCATCAGCAGCCCGAAATTCAGATCCACCGCATCCGGAATCGGCAAATACACCGTGTGTCCGTCGCCCGGTGCCACTTTGATGGGCTCGCCTTGCATGTTCTGCAGCTGGTGCAGATCGAAGTGGAAGTTGCCCTTGGGCGTCATCAGTTCCATGTGATCGCCCAAGGCAAAACGGTTTTTCACCTTTACTTGCGCCAAACGCCCCTGACGTTCGCCTGTCAGTTCGCCGACGAACTGTTGTCGCTCTGATACCGAACTGCCGTTCTGGTAGTTCTGGTATTCGTCGTGCACATGGCGCCGCAGGAAGCCCTCGGTGTAACCGCGCTGGGCGAGGGATTCCAGATCTGCCATCAGGCTGCGGTCGAACGTCCGGCCAGCCACCGCATCGTCGATTGCCCGGCGGTAAACCTGAGTGGTGCGTGCGCAATAGAAATGCGATTTGGTCCGGCCTTCGATTTTCAGTGAGTGCACCCCCATCCGCGTCAGGCGCTCGACATGCTGCACCGCGCGCAGATCCTTGGCGTTCATGATGTAGGTGCCGTGTTCATCCTCGAAGGCCGGCATCTGTTCGGCCGGACGGTTGGCTTCCTGTAACAGGAACACCTGGTCGGTGGGCGCGCCGATGCCCAGGGTCGGTTCCGGCTCGAACGTCTGGACGATCTCTCCCAGCAGGTTCTCGGTGGCCGGTTGCGCAGCGTATTTCCAGCGGCAAGCGTTGGTGCAGCTGCCTTGGTTGGCGTCGCGTTTGTTCATGTAGCCCGACAGCAGGCAGCGCCCGGAATAGGCCATACACAACGCACCATGCACAAATACCTCCAGCTCCATGGCCGGAACCTGTTGGCGAATTTCCTCGATTTCTTCCAGCGACAACTCCCGCGACAGGATGATCCGGCTCAAGCCCTGTTGCTGCCAGAACTCGACACTGGCCCAATTCACGGTGTTGGCCTGCACTGAAAGGTGAATCGGCATCTGCGGATAGTGTCGGCGCACCAGCATGATCAGGCCGGGATCGGACATGATCAGCGCGTCGGGCGCCATGGCGATGATGGGCGCCAGGTCCTTGAGGAAGGTCTTTAGCTTGGCGTTGTGCGGCGCGATGTTGACCACTACATAGAAACGTTTGCCCAGCGCCTGCGCCTCGCGAATGCCGAGGGCCAGATGGGCATGATCGAATTCGTTGTTGCGCACCCGCAGACTGTAGCGCGGCTGACCGGCATACACCGCATCGGCGCCGTAGGCGAACGCATAACGCATGTTTTTCAGGGTGCCGGCGGGGGCGAGCAGTTCCGGAGCAATGAGGTTCATGGTGAGTCGATCGCAAAAGCCGAGCAGGGTAAACGCTTTGCTCCGAGGGTTTATTGATCTGGATCTATGCTTTATTCACAAACGGATGGCACTCGTGCGAGCCGTGGCGGCCTAAGGAACAGGACGTACTTTCGCGTTCAGGCAGACTGGCATGGATCGGACATGAACGAAGAAACACTTAAAGACAGGTCGTTGACGATTCTGCTGGCACTGGTAAGCGTTGCTTTCATCTGGATATTGTTGCCGTTTTACGGTGCCGTATTCTGGGCGGTGATCCTCGGGATTCTGTTCGCCCCTCTACAGCGAAGGCTGCAATTGAAATTCGGCTGGCAGCGCAACCTCACCTCCATGCTCACCTTGAGCATCTGTTTGTTGATCGCGATCCTGCCGGTGATTGTCCTGAGCATCTTTCTGGTGCAGGAAGGAACAGCGGTCTACCAGAAGATCGAGAGTGGTGAACTGGACATAGCCGGCTACGTGACGCAGTTCAAGCACAGCCTGCCGGCCTACTTCCAGCATTTGCTCGACCGTTTCGGAATGGGCGAACTGAATGGGCTGCGGGAGAAAATCATCAAGAGCGCCATGTCCGGCAATGAATTCGTTGCTACTCAGGTGTTCAGTTTTGGTCAGGGGACGTTCGAGTTCATCGTCAGCTTTTTCATCATGCTGTACCTGCTGTTTTTCTTCTTGCGTGACGGTGCCGAACTTGCGCGCAAGGTGCGCATGGCCGTACCGCTGGAGGAAACCCAGAAGCGCCGTTTGCAACTCAAGTTCAACCGCGTGGTGCGGGCGACCGTGAAGGGCAATCTGGTGGTGGCGATCACGCAGGGCGCGTTGGGCGGTTTGATCTTCTGGTTTCTGGATATTCCCAGTGTCTTGATCTGGGCAGTGCTGATGGCGTTTCTGTCGCTGTTGCCGGCTGTGGGGGCCGGGATTGTCTGGGCGCCGGTGGCAGCGTTTTTCCTGTTTACCGGGGCGATCTGGCAAGGCGTGACATTGGCCTTGTTCGGTGTGTTCGTGATCGGCCTGGTCGATAATGTGCTGCGACCGATCCTGGTGGGCAAGGACACGAAGATGCCCGATTACATGATCCTGATTTCCACCTTGGGTGGCCTGGCGATCTTCGGTCTCAATGGCTTTGTCATCGGGCCGTTGATTGCCGCACTGTTCATGTCGAGCTGGGCGATTTTCATCGAGACCAAGCCGCGGGTTCAGTTGCCTTAGGCGTTGAGCTTGCCTTGCTGGCCAGCACTGATTTGCTGCGACAGCGCCTGGGCATCGGGCAGTGAGGTGAGCGGGCCGCTGATTTGTTCGCCATCCTGGACGAGATACCAGCAGGCAAGCATGCCCAGCGCTCTGAGCGGTGCAGGGACGGCGCTGCCGATAACGGACATGATCTGAACTTGAGACATCATAAGTAACCTCCATCAATCAATGGGGCTACCTTACGTGGCGCAGGTTTTTACGAACAATCACCGTTTTCGATAGTGGTCATTGATGCGAGTGAGGGCAATTGACCCGCTGTCGCTCAATCGACGACCTGGTCGAGCATGTGCACCACTTCCTGCTCATTGAGCAGGCCTTTGCGCACCAGGTTTTGCGTCAGCAGCGAAAGGAACTTGGCGCTGCGATGACCTTCCAGGTGCTTGAGTTCGGTCAGCGCGTTGTACACCTTGCTTGAAGTGCACAGGCCGACAATGCGGTGCGGATTTTGCGTTGGCATGAGGTCGTCCTTGTTGTTATCAACCTGTTCTTGACGGACAGGTCCGAGCTTGCAGACCTGACATGACATAAATATGACCGTTGGCTGCCGCGCGGCAGAAACAGTGTCGCGACACTGTTGCCCATTTATGCCCAACTCGCTGTCCCGAGAGCGACCTCGGCGAGATTTATTCAGACCAGCCTGATGATAAGTCAGAAGGTGAAAGCGTTGTTCAGGACGAAACAACGGGCCAAAAAAGCCCCGCTATCACAGCGCAATATTGCTCACTCAAAGACGAGCTCCCTCGCCACAGGATGCTTTAAGTGAACAGCATCTAGCCGTCACTGCGGGGCTTGATGAACCAGTCAGTAGTGACCGTAACGGGGGCGATAGTAACCGCGGGGTGGGCCGTAATAGCCACGGGGTGGTCCGTAATAGACTGGCGCCGGACGGTAGTAGATCGGCTGTTGCACGTACACTGGAGCCGGTTGGTAGTAGACCGGAGGCGGTGGCGGTGCGTAATAGACCGGGGCCGGCTGGGCATAGACCGGTTGCGGCGCGACGTACACCGGTCGGTTACTGTTGATGATGGCCGAGCCAACGATGGCCGTGCCCACGATCGCGCCAAATACCGCCGGGCCTTCCCAACCGCCGCCGCCACCGCCATGCGCCTCTGCCTGCCCGGCGATAGTCAGAGCGCCGATCAGCAAGGCCACTGTGGGGATTGTACGGATCATGATAGTTCCTCGCTTCTTCGCCCCAGCGCTTGTGTCTGCAATAGACTCAAGGTTTGTCGCGGGGATACTTCTAAGACAGCGTTTTTTTGAAAATCAGCACAGCCGCAGGGTAAATTTTGTGTAAGGTCTGTACCGGTTTTCTGACGGTTGCAGGTGCCGCCGACAGGTACGCGATTATCATTGATCAGAACACTTGGGCTGGCTAATCCCGTCCATCTGAAAGTGCGTTAGAAGGAGATCTTCATGCAGATGAACCCCAATCGAGACACTCAGTTGTGCATGTCACTTTCCGGGCGCCCCGGCAACTTTGGCCTGCGATTTCACAATCATCTGTATGAACAGTTGGGGTTGAATTTCTATTACAAGGCGTTCAGCAGTCAGGATCTGCCGGGTGCCGTGGGCGGTATTCGTGCGCTGGGCATTCGCGGGTGTGGCGTGTCCATGCCGTTCAAGGAAGCCTGTATTGCCTTGGTCGATGAAATGGACGCTTCCGCCGCCGCCATTCAATCGATCAACACCATCGTTAACACCGACGGCCATCTCAAGGCCTACAACACTGATTACATCGCCGTGGCCCAACTGCTGCAAACCCACGAAGTGTCCAAGGACACTACGTTTGCGCTGCGCGGCAGCGGTGGCATGGCCAAGGCTGTTGCCAGTGCCCTGCGTGACGGTGGTTACAAAAATGGCTTGATCGTGGCCCGTAACGAACGCGCCGGCCGCGCTTTGGCCCAATCCCTGGGTTATGAATGGCAAGCGGACCTGGGTACCCGTCGTCCGCAGATGCTGGTCAACGTAACCCCGGTGGGCATGGATGGCGGGGCAGAAGCCGGTAAATTGGCCTTCGACGTCGAAGTCATCAAGGCTGCGGATATCGTCTTCGATGTGGTGGCGATACCGTCGGAAACCCCGCTGATCGTGCGGGCGCGTGCCGAGGGCAAGAAGGTCATTACCGGGCTGGAAGTGATTGCAATCCAGGCCTTGGAGCAGTTTGTGCTGTACACCGGCGTTCGCCCGACAGAGGAACAGTTTCAGAAAGCGGTGGCGTTTGCGCGGGGTTGATAAACCCTGTTCTCTTGTTGTTTGAACCGGCCACATCGTCAGCAGGCTAGCTGTGATCCCACAATGGAATGCATTTCAATGTGGGAGCCAGCCTGCTGGCGATGACGGCGCTAAATCCAACACCAAGGTGACCAGCCGATCGGTTATTCCAGCCGCGCCAGCCGCTCTTCCAGCGCCGCAATCCGCGCCTCCAGCTCCTCTATCCGCTCAACCGAAACACCGCTGCCGGCGCCGCGTTCCGACGGGTTCTGCCGCGCCGCGAGAATCGCCTCGATATCCGCCGGATCGCCCAGCGCATGGGTATAACGGTCTTCGCGCTGCCCCGCCTGTCGCGGAATCAGCACCGCCAGCCCTCGCGCAATCAAGCGCTCGAGCTGATGCACCACCTGTTCGGCATCTTCAAACTCATGCATGCGACCACTGCGGGTCAGCAGTTCGTTGACTGTCTGCGGTCCGCGCAAAAACATCAGCCCGGTCAGAATCACCTGAGGCGGCACCAACTCCAACGCCTTGTCGACTTTGTGTTCCCAGCGATCTGCGCGGCTGCCCATCACCAGTTTGGTGAAACCGCGTCCTTCAAGTGCACGCAGGCTCTGCCCAACCTGGCCGGGAGTGAGGTTCATCACCGGTTCGCGACTGGTTTTCTGGTTGCAGGCAATCACCAGGGCATTGAGGGTAAGCGGATAGGTTTCCGGGCTGGTGGCCTGTTTCTCGATCAACGAACCCAGAATGCGGATTTCCGTGCCGTTCAGGCGTGGTTCGTCAAAGGTCTGTTCTTGTTCAGTGCTCATCGCGCTTTTCCCTGTGCCATCGAAGCAGCCTAGCCTAATCCTTGCAGGATAAAAGACAAGCCGCAGGACGGTCGCGCATGGCTATAATCGGCCCCACGTTTCCTCCTGTCATCACGCGAGACTGCCATGACCATTTCCCTGTACGACGCCTCCGTTCCTGTTTTCCAGCAAATGCTCAACGCCCTGAGCGATGTACTGAAAAAAGCCGAGGCCCACGCCACCGCCAAGAACATCGACCCGAACGCCTTCCTGCAAGCCCGCCTGTACCCGGACATGTTCCCGCTGGTGCGCCAGGTGCAAATCGCCGTCGATTTCGCCAAGGGCGTTTCTTCGCGTCTGGCCGAGGTTGAAGTGCCGAAGTACGACGACACCGAAACCACTTTCGCCGAGCTGCAAGCGCTGATCGCCAAGGTTCTGGCCTACATCGGCGAGTTCACGCCTGAGCAGATCAATGGCAAGGAAGGCATCGAGATCGTCACCCGTCCTGGCACGCCGAAAGAAAAGCGTTTTTCTGGCCAGGCTTACCTGCTGACCTACGGCCTGCCGCAGTTCTTCTTCCACGTCACCACCACTTATGCACTGTTGCGCCACAACGGTGTGGAAGTGGGCAAGCGCGATTACATGGGCGCGTTCTAAACCGTCCAGATGTAAAAAAGCCCCCGGAGCCTTTGGCTGCGGGGGCTTTTTCATGGGCAAGCGATCTGCCGTGGGAGTGGCGATGTACTACGCCAGCCGTTCGGCTTTCTGCTCTTCACCCAGGCAGGCCGCCGCCGTGAACAGCACATCAGAGGAAGAATTCAGAGCGGTTTCCGCCGAATCCTGCAACACACCAATAATGAAACCAACGGCTACCACCTGCATGGCGATTTCGCTTGGAATGCCGAACAGGCTGCACGCCAGTGGAATCAGCAACAGCGAACCACCCGCCACACCCGAAGCGCCGCAGGCGCAGATTGCCGCGACGACGCTGAGCAGGATCGCAGTCGGGATATCCACGGCGATCCCCAGTGTGTGCACGGCCGCCAACGTCAGCACGGTGATAGTGATCGCAGCACCGGCCATGTTGATGGTCGCACCCAAAGGGATCGACACCGAGTAGGTGTCTTCGTGCAGGCCCAGACGCTTGCTCAACTCCAGGTTGACCGGAATGTTCGCTGCCGAACTGCGGGTGAAGAATGCGGTGATGCCGCTCTCGCGCAAGCAGGTCAGTACCAGCGGATACGGGTTGCGGCGCAGTTTCCAGAACACGATGAGCGGGTTCATCACCAGCGCCACGAACAACATGCAACCCAGCAGCACGGCCAGCAGTTGCGCATAGCCGATCAAGGCACCAAAACCCGACGTCGCCAGGGTCGAAGCCACCAGGCCGAAAATCCCCAGCGGCGCGAAGCTGATGACCAGTCGCACGATAACCGTCACGCCGTTGGACAGGTCGCCCAGCACTTCACGCGTCGTGTCGCCCGCATGGCGGATGGCGATACCCATGCCGATGGCCCAGGCCAGGATGCCGATGAAGTTGGCATTCATCAGCGCACTGATCGGGTTATCCACCACACTCAACAGCAGGCTTTGCAGCACTTCGCCAATGCCGCCCGGCGCTGTCACTGCTACGTCCTGCGTCGACAGCACAAGGCTGGACGGGAACATCATGCTGGCAATCACCGCGACCACTGCAGCGGCGAACGTCCCCAGTAGATACAGGAACAGAATCGGTCGGATATGGGTTTCCTGGCCGTGCTTGTGGTTGGCGATGGACGCCATCACCAGTATGAACACCAGAATCGGTGCGACGGCTTTCAGTGCCGAGACAAAAACTTTGCCAATGAACGCCGTGGATTTCGCCGCGTCGGGGGCAAGCAGCGCCAGGGTAATACCGGCGATCAGGCCGATCACGATCTGCGTGACCAGGCTCAAGCGTTTAATGCGGTGTAATAGAGAAGGGGATGAAGCAGTCATAAAACAGCATCTCTGATTTTTATTAATGCATGGTTTCGCAGGTTTGCGGCAACAAACAGGGCAGGCCGCAGGCAGGAAACCGAGAAGGAAACACAGGGCAAATGCCAGCGTTGATTCCTGTGGCGAGGGAGCAAGCTCCCTCGCCATGGGTGTCTCGACTAACCGACCGGACATTCACCACAGGGTGTACATTTTTCAGGGCGCGGACTTTATCACAGCGTAGGTGCGATCCTTCAGACCTGTGACGAACTGCCACCCCGGCATTCAACGCGAATTGCAGGTTCGTGCAACCGCATCCGCAAGCACTCTGTTAAGATTCGCCATCCTCATTTTCATATTGCCAGTGAGCCTTCGGGCTATCGCTGGTGTTCTCGTTTTCTGGAGTTTTGCATGCTGTTGCCCATCCTTCTGTTGTCTGCCGCCGGGTTCACGGTGCTGACCACGGAGTTCGTCATCGTCGGCCTGTTGCCGGCCATCGCCCGTGATCTAGACGTCAGCATCCCGCAAGCGGGTCTGCTGGTGACGCTGTTCGCTTTCACTGTTGCTGCCTTCGGCCCATTTCTGACGGCGTACTTCGCGCGCTTCGAGCGGCGCAAGCTGTTTATTTCGGTGTTGATCATGTTTGGTCTGGCCAACACTCTGGCGGCACTGGCGCCGAATATCTGGGTCATGGCGTTCGCGCGGCTGATCCCGGCGCTGGGGTTGCCGGTGTTCTGGGCCCTGGCCAGTGAAACAGCGGTCGATATTGTCGGGCCGGACTACGCGGGGCGGGCCATTGCCAAGATCGGCTTCGGTATTGTCTGCGCCACGGTGTTCGGCATACCCGTGGGCACACTGATTTCCGATGCCTTCGGCTGGCGCAGTGCTTTCGCGATCCTGGCTGTCATCGCGTTTGCCAAAGCGTTGTTGCTGTTTATCTATTTGCCAAAAACCAGCCTGCATCAACATCAGGTGAGTTTCCTTTCGCAGTTCAAGATCCTGCGCAGCCCGTTGATGATCGGTCACGTGTTGTTGTCGGTGATTGTGTTCAGCGGCATGTTCACTGCTTATACCTATCTGGCGGACATCCTCGAGCGCCTGGCCGGCTTCAACGGCACCGTGGTTGGCTGGTGCCTGATGGGTTTCGGCGCGGTCGGGTTGATCGGCAATTCGCTGGGTGGTCGCGCGGTAGACCGTCATCCGCTGATGGCGTCGATGATGTTTTGCGCATTCATGATCGCCGGGCTGGTGGCGCTGGTGCCGAACATTCATTCGCCCGTGGGGCTGGCGGCGGCGATGGGCATCTGGGGCGTGACGCAGGCGGCGATGTTCCTGGTCAGCCATGTGCGTTTGATGAAGGCGGCACCGCAGGCGCCGGCGTTCGCTGCTTCGCTGAACATTGCCGGGGCCAACCTCGGTATTGGCCTGGGCGCCATGATCGGCGGCCGGGTGATCGACAGTGTAGGCCTGCAAGGCCTTGGTTTTGCCGCGGCGGCTTTTATCCTGGCATCGATCCTGTTGGCCATCGCCCTGATGACCTTCAAGCCCCGGGAAGTGGTCACAGCGCCGTAAACAACTCGCGTCGGGCACCTTCGGTAATGGCGACAATGCCGGGGTGCTTGACCTTGCGTTCCACCGAAATGGCGTAGAACGACTCGCTCACCGCGTCGGTCTGGCCAATCACTTCCACGCCGCACTGGCGTTTCACTTCATCGGCGATCACGCTCGGGCCGATGAAAATCCCGCTGCCGGATTGACCAAAGGCCTGCATCAACGCGCTGTCGTCGAACTCGCCGACAATTTGCGGCTGAATTTGCTGTTCGGCGAACCAGCGTTGCAAACGGCTGCGGACCACGGTTTCCGGTCCCGGAATCAGCAAAGGCGCGCCATGCAGGCTGCGGGGGAAATCCTGGCCATATTGTGCCGCGAGCTCAGGGGTGGCAAAAAAACTGATCCCGCATTCACCGAGTTTCTGGCTGTAGCCCTTGATATCCAGGTGCGACGGCATCGGGCTGTCGGATATCACCAGGTCCAGGCGCTGGATCGCGAGATCGGCAAGCAGGCGCTCCAGTTTGTCCTCGCGACAGGTAATGCGTAGCGGTTCACTCAATTCCATGGTTGGCGCAATCAGCCGATAGACGATGGATTTGGGCACTACATCGGCGACGCCGACCCGGAACAGAATCTGCTGTTCATTGGGCTGCGCACGCAGCATCAGCTCCAGCTCACCACCCAACTGAAACATTTGCTCGGCGTAGGGCAGGGTCTGCCGCCCGGCTTCGGTGAGTTCCAGTTGCCTTCCGACCCGGCGAAACAGTTCGATCCCGTACGTTTGTTCGAGCAGGGAAATTTGCCCGCTGATGGTCTGTGGCGTCAGGTTCAGTTGTTCGCAGGCGCGAACGATGCTGCCGGTCTTGGCCACGACCCAGAAGTAATGTAATTGCCGATAGTTGAGCATGTCGTTTTCATAGTTCGCAAAAACCGAAGTATAGCCGGTAAAAAAACGAATTTTCCTGAAGTATTCATCTCCCTAGAATGCCTCGCTATCAACGGGCCATCGTTTCGGTCCCGTTCGTTCTATCGAGGGAAGCATCATGAAATTCAAAGCTACGGCGTTGTTGATCTCATCTTTACTGGTGTTGGCCGGTTGCGACCAGGCGGAAAAAAGCGCTCAGCAATTGATGGGCAAGGCGGCGGAAAGCGCCAAGCAGGCCATAGACGATACCCACAAAGCCGCCGAACAGGCGCTCAGTGACGCCACTGGCGGACTGATCAGCAAAAAAGAATCAGAAAAAGAATCGGAAAAAACCGAATCTTCTTCCCAGGAAATCTAAACCGTCTTACAGCGAGCCAGGACTGACCCATGGAATACCTTTTACAACTAGCCGCCAGCCCCACTGCCTGGGTTGCCCTGGCCACCCTGGTGGTGATGGAAATCGTGCTCGGCATCGATAACCTGATCTTCATTTCGATCCTGACCAACAAACTGCCCGAGCAGCATCGGCAGAAAGCGCGGCGCATCGGTATCGGCATGGCGCTGATCCTGCGCTTGGGCTTGCTCAGCACCATCGCATTCATTGTCCAGTTGACCGCGCCGGTCATTGAAATTCTCGGCCATGCGTTCTCCTGGAAAGACATGATCCTGATTGCTGGTGGCTTGTTCCTGCTGTGGAAGGCAACCACCGAGATCCATCACAGCATGGACCCGGCGCCGGAAGATCCGAAGTCGGCAACCTCGACCGTGACCCTGGGCTTTGCCGCGGCCATTGGTCAGATTCTGATGCTGGACATGGTGTTCTCTATCGACAGCATCATTACCGCCGTCGGCATGACCGAGCATTTGCCGATCATGATCATTGCGGTCGTGGTGTCGGTACTGGTGATGTTGCTGGCGGCTGATCCACTGGCCAAGTTCATCAACGACAACCCGACTGTGGTCATGCTGGCCCTGGGCTTCCTGATCATGATCGGCATGACGCTGATCGCCGAAGGTTTCGGCGCCCATGTACCGAAAGGCTACGTTTATGCCGCCATGGCATTCTCGGCTGCTATCGAAGTGCTGAACATGATGTCTCGCCGGGCGAGACAGAAGCGTGTAGCTGCTGAAGCTTAATCTTCGCTAAATGAACGGCCGCCTGAACTCAAGAGAGTCCAGGCGGCCTTTTTTTTATCCGGTAGGCGTCAGTGCGCGGTGACGTGGTGTGCGGCTGGTTCTTCGGCTTTCGGCGCGGGTGCTGAATGAGCTGAAGGATGGTGCCGGCGGGTAACGCGCAGAACGCCCCATAACATGGCGGCGGCTACGGCCAACCAGCCGCTGATCAACATCACGATTGTCATAATCAGGCTCATCGATGCCTCCTCTTTGCCCTGCAGCGGGCGGACACGCTATGCAAGTGACAGTCTAGTCGCTGTCGTGTTTCAGGCTATTGACCGAAGGTCGACAGCCATCAACCAGTTCGCTCTATGCAAACCAGCCAACTACCGGTTAAGGCTATACCGATGCTCCGTGGCGTCCTATGATCGACGGCCAAGCCGGGAAGCGGATTGCCTGGCGTCTGAACAAGAGAGTGATGATGGTGCGGGTAATTTCTCGAATGCTTTCAGTGGCGGTCATCGTGGGTTGTGTCGCCGGTCTGGCGGGCTGCGCGGGGAGCGTGGCGCCACAAATCAAGCGTCTGCCGGAACGGGTGGAGCTCAGTGGCCGCTTCTACAAGGGCGTGGCCAATCAAAGCGGGCCGCAGGTGCTGGCGAGCATGTTGTCCCAGCAAGGCATCGTGATCACTCCGGGCCTGCTGGATAAACCGCTGCGTTTGCCGGGCGCCGAGGCCCAATTGCAACAGAACATGCAAAACCTCGCCCGCGAGTACGGAATGATGGTCTATCCGCTGGACAGCGACTTGCCCGCCTTGCTGACTCAGGTGGCGGCCGGGTATCCGGTCATGGTGCGGTTTACCGAAGGTTCGGCGCTTTGGTCCGAGCCGCGTTATGCCATTCTCACGGGGTACAACCGGCAGAAGCAGACTGTATTACTGCGAGCCGGGATGGATCAGCGGCTGCTGATGAGCTTCGGTTCGTTCGAATCGGCATTCAAGGATGCGGGTGGCTGGGCGGTGTTGATTCAGGCGCCAACGCAGATTCCCGCCGACGTCGACCAGCAGCGCTGGCTGAAGGCGGCAAACGATCTCGCCCAGGCCGGCCAGGAGCAGGCGGCGGCAAAAGCCAAAAAAGCCTTGGGCGCCCATTAAGCCCGTTCGTCATCTGCCGGGCACCCCTGCGCAGCGGTATCCTCTGACTATCAAGGCCCGTACTTTTCGGGCCGCGATCAGGAGGCGCTCATGGCACATTCCAATACTCCCGCTGGCCCGCATTCGTCTGAGCATTCGTCCGGCGATGAGCTGGGCTTCGACCCCGATTCTCCTGACCTCGCCGACCCTCAGGTCGATCCCATCGGACCGGCCAAGGCGCCTAAAGACGTGAAGCCGGGCGATGACCCTAAGGCTCCCGCAAAGCCCTACGATCCACTCGGTGACCTGAAACCTCAGGTCTGACGGAGGTGTGTATGTCCACTGATTCGAGTTTCAACGATAAACGCCCGGAAACCGTTCCCACTACACCGCAAGAGGACATCGATCCCGTACTGGATCCGGATAGCCCGATGCGCGATCCGCTGGCTCGGCCGACGGTGGCTCCAGGCGAGCATCCGCAGGGCTGGCGAGACCCAAGCAAAGGCGACGGCATTCCGGATGACGACCAGATGCCGCTGCCCAACGATTGAAGAAAAAAGCCCCGAATATTCGGGGCTTTTGCTTGCGGTTGTCAGTATTTACTTTGAAGCTTCGACGACACCGCTCTGACGTTGCTTCAGGTTTTTATCCGCTTTGTATTGCAGGGCAACCGAAGGCACGTCCGCGCTTTTTCCACTCTCAACCCAATTACGCATGCGCGTGGCATCGGCAAAGTGGGTGTATTTGCCATAGGCGTCGAGTATGACCAGGGCCACCGGGCGGTTGCTCATCCGCGTTACGAGCACCAGACAGTGGCCTGCTGCGTTGGTGAAACCGGTCTTTGTCAGCTGGATGTCCCAGTCCGGCTTGCGGACCAAATGGTCGGTATTGCGAAAGCCCAGGCTGTAGACGGGTTTGCGGAACGTAACGGTTTTTTCCTTGGTCGTGCTCAACTCGGTCAGCAGCGGATACTTGTGCGCGGCGATCAGCAGTTTGCTCAAATCACGTGCGGTCGAAACGTTGCGCGGGGAGAGACCTGTTGGCTCGACGAAATGGGTATTGGTCATGCCCAGGGCCCGGGCTTTGGCATTCATCGCCGCAATAAACGCGGCGTAACCACCCGGATAATGGTGGGCGAGGCTCGCGGCGGCGCGGTTTTCCGATGACATCAGGGCAATCAGCAGCATTTCCCGGCGTGGCAACTCGCTCTTGAGTTTTACCCGGGAATACACACCCTTCATTTCTGGCGTGTCGCTGATGTTGATGTTGATGTACTCGTCCATGTTCTGCCGGGCTTCCACCACGACCAGGCCGGTCATCAATTTGCTGACGGAAGCGATGGGCACGACAACGTCGGGGTTGCTGGCGTAGATGACTTTGTTGGTCTGGATATCCAGCAGTAAAGAGCTGCCGGAAGCGAGTTTGAGTTGCGAGGTGGATCGAGGCGCTGCAGTGGTTTCGCCAGCGCTGGCGATTGGCGTGATGAAAGTCCCTGTAACTGCAAAAAATAGGCTCAGGATGGAAAGACGGATTTTCACGCTGGCAGACTCATAAAGTGTTGATATGCCGTGTTGTAACGGGCTATTTCTCGAAAAGCGCGACATTCTGGAGTATGGCTGAATAACTGTCGATGGTTGTTCAAGTACCAGGTGAAAGTCCCGGAAAACATGAAAAAAAAGTTATTTTCCGGCGGATGGTCGAAGCTGCTGCGCAGGCAAAAAAGAACCCCGCCATGGGCGGGGTTCCTTGTGTTGCCGGTCATCTATGCAGCGAGGCTTAGCTGTGCAGGGTTTCGGCTGCGTACAGGGTGTTTTCCAGCAGGCAGGCGCGGGTCATCGGACCGACGCCGCCGGGTACCGGAGTGATCCAGCCGGCGCGGGGCAGGGCGGTTTCGTAGATCACGTCGCCAACCAGCTTGCCGTCTTCCTGGCGGTTGATGCCGACGTCGATCACGATCGCGCCTTCCTTGATCCACTCACCCTTGACCAGGCCGGGCTTGCCAGCGGCAACGACGACGAGATCGGCGCGACCGACGTGGCCAGCCAGATCCTTGGTGAATCGGTGGGTGACGGTCACGGTGCAACCGGCCAGCAGCAACTCCATCGCCATCGGGCGGCCAACAATGTTGGATGCACCGACGACCACGGCATTCATTCCGTACAGATCGGCACCGGTGCTTTCCAGCAGGGTCATGATGCCTTTTGGCGTGCACGGGCGCAGCAGTGGAATGCGCTGGGCAAGGCGGCCGACGTTGTAGGGATGGAAGCCGTCGACGTCTTTGTCCGGACGAATGCGCTCCAGCAGTTTGGACGCGTCCAGGTGTTCAGGCAGAGGAAGCTGCAACAGGACGCCATCAATGGCGGGATCGTCATTCAGGCGATCGATCAGATCGGCCAGCGCTTCTTGAGTGGTTTCGGAAGGCAGGTCGTAAGCCTGGGAAAGGAAGCCGACCTCTTCACAGTCTTTACGCTTGTGCGAGACATAAACCTGAGAGGCAGGATCGC